>DATCQV010000102.1:0-25643 GCA_036569325.1 Mucilaginibacter sp.
ACAACTATAAGTGAAATCAAAGGGCTTTTTCTCAGAAAGATTCACGCTGTGACTTTCAAAGGATGGCTGCTAAAAATCACGCTATTCATCTTCGCTTTTACCTTAAATAAAATTGTATAACTAACAACTTGAGTTAATTAAGCAACAACAAAATATTAAATAATTTTTTTTACCCATAAACTTTGAAATTCAAAGTACTTTTTAATAATTAAAATCATGTTTGAACCATCAGAAGAAAAAAGAGGATTTATGCACTGGCTCAAGGAGTCGGTAACGGTAAAGCTGGCCTTTATTGGCCTGTTGATATTGGTATTGCTCATACCATCATCATTAGTGCAGAATCTGATCAATGAGCGCGCTGCCCGGCAGGATGAAATGATTAAAGACGTGTCGGACAAGTGGTCGGGCAGTCAGCTGATCCGCGGTCCGGTGCTGGTGCTTCCCTATAAAAAGCACGTAAAATATGTGGACGATAATAAGAAAGACGTTGAAAAGGACGTGATCGAAAATATTTACGTGCTGCCCGATAACCTGCACATTAAGGCCGAATTGAAAACGGAAATCCTGCACCGCGGCATTTTCAATGTGGCGGTGTATAATACGGTAGTAACGGTGAACGGCAATTTTGCCCCTGCCGATCTGAATGCTCTCAATATTCAGCCCGCGCAATTGGTGCTCAACAAAGCTCGCCTCACTTTCAGTATTTCGGATCTGAAAGGATTGAAAACCAACCCGGTGGTTAACGCCGCAGATCAGCAGGTACAGGCAGAGCCTATTTTCGATCAACAATCGCCATTCACCAGTGGTTTGCAGGCCAATATCGATTTGACCAATGTCAAACCCGGCGAAATCCCTTTCGATTTCTTCATCGATCTTAAAGGCAGCGACGAACTCAGTTTCCTGCACCTTGGTAAAACCACCGAGGTTGAAGCGCAGGGCAATTGGGTCAGCCCAAGTTTCGATGGCCGTTACCTGCCCGATACCCGTACAATCAACAGCGGCGGCTTCTCGGCCAAATGGCGCATGCTGTTTTATAACCGTCCGTACCCGCAGCAATGGATAGAGAATGACACGCTCCTTACCAATGAGAAAAAGGAAGCCGACGCATCGTTCGGCGTAAAACTGCGGCTACCGGTAGATCAGTACCAGAAAACCATGCGCACAGCCAAGTATTCACTTCTTATCATCCTGCTCACATTTATTTCGCTGTTCCTCACCGAGGTGATCCGCAAGCAAAAGATCCATCCTTTCAATTACCTGCTCATTGGCGCAGCCATGGTGATCTACTACTCGCTGCTACTTTCTTTTTCCGAGCAGATCGGGTTTAACGCAGCCTACCTGCTGGCATCGGTAGCCACGGTGGCGCTCATTACCATCTTCATCGGTTCGCTGCTTAGAAATCTGAAGGCGGCGCTGCTGTTTGGGTTTATCCTGTCGGTATTTTACCTGTTCATCTTTGTTATCATTCAACTGGAAGATTATGCGCTGATGATCGGCAGCATCGCTTTGTTTATAATAATAGGTATGCTCATGTATTTCTCGCGTAAAATAAACTGGGACAGGCCATAAGCCGCCCGGGGGCGGGTTTATTAGTTTTCCCGCCCATTATCCCAATTATCGCCGGTATGCCGTGTGGGAGACGCAATGTATTGCGTATCTACATTACCGAAAAAATCCAGTTGTAGAGACGCAACACATTGCGTCTCCTGACAAAATATTAAATATTAAATCTCAACCATGATCCGCTACAACTCATTATCCTACAGTTTCAGAATACGGCTCGCCACCATCATCTGTGCACCGCTGCTGTACCAGGTTTTTCAATACATCCAAACCGATAGCTATCCCGGTGGACTACGCCAATTCATCGGCGATCTTCTTTCCATGAGCATCTTTCTCATTATGCTGCAAATGGCCTTTTCCGTGTTCAGTTGGCTGCTGCTGCTTGCAGTCATCAGCCTTTCGGCACAAATTGCTCCAAACGTAAAAACATTGAAATGGATAACTTTTATGGCCACGCTGATTATCGCCGCAGCCACATGTTTACTGATAGCCGGTCCGCATGGCTGGTTTACGCACGATGAAAATTATCCGTACCTCATGTTATGCAATTGTTTGTGCGCGGGTATTTCGGTTTGGATGTTTAAATTAGAGACCATTAATGATTATGGATTTGCCGGTAATTAATGCAGAATGAAATACGATCCCCTCAGATACAGCTTAAAAGTATGGTCAACCAGCGTGATCGCCGCGCCGGTATTGGCTTTTGTACTTTATGCGTTATTTTCAAAAACCGGGTTTGCCGAATTCACAGATCAACCTGTAACAGCCGTTATCCCCTGGACTTTTTTTTACATCTTGTTTCAATTTTTATTCTCGCTCCCGGTATGGCTGTTTTTTTGGCTTATAATCTCCATTATAATTAACACGATAAGTAACCCTCGCGACCAAAAGCTGTTGATTAGCCTGACTGGCATGCTTCTTACAGTTGGTGCTTTTTATTTCGTGTTTGGCCAAAGAACGTTGTTCAATTATAAGTTGGTGTTTTGTTACCTGTTGTGCAGTAATTGCTTTTTTATCGGCGCAGGGGCCTGGTATTATGATTTAAAGACAGCCGGAAATTAAATAAGGCAGAGCGCTGCCGCCCCCCTGCCCCTCTTTTCGCTGGGCGCCTTACTGCATCCCAATCAAGCTGCCTGCCGCCAACTTATAACTGCCAACTAAAAATCTTACCTTTGCAGCCTGATGAATAAAGTTGCTAAGAACAAGTTTTTTGAAGACGTTACCGTGATCGACATTGCCGAAGAAGGCAAGGGCGTGGGCAAAGCCGATGATTTTGTATTGTTTATCGACAAGGCCATCCCCGGCGATGTGGTGGACGTAAATGTTTACCGCAGCAAAAAGAACTTTGGCGAGGGCAAGATCACACAACTCAAAAAGCCATCAGAATACCGCACACAGGCCTTTTGCGAGCATTTCGGTACCTGCGGTGGCTGCAAGTGGCAGCACATGACCTACGAGGCGCAGCTGAAATTCAAGCAGAAATCGGTAGCCGATGCATTAGGCCGGATTGCCAGGATTGACGTAAGCGGCATGGATGCTATTGTTCCATCGCCCGAAGATAAGTACTACCGTAATAAGCTCGAATATACCTTCAGCAACAAACGCTGGTTGTATGATGGCGAGAGCCGCGATAACGAGGACTTGAACATGAACGCGCTGGGTTTTCATATCCCGGGTCGTTTTGATAAGATACTGGACGTAAACCATTGCTGGCTGCAGGACGAACCGTCAAACACGCTGCGCAACACTATCCGCAGTTTTGCTATTCAGAATGGCTATACCTTCTACGATCTCAAAGCCCACGAAGGGGCATTGCGTAATCTCATCGTCCGCACCTCATCAACCGGCGAGGTAATGGTGATCGTTGTTTTTGCTTACGCGGCGCAGGAGGATATTAATAAATTGATGGCTTACATCGATAGTAATTTCCCTGAGATCACGTCGCTTTTATATATTGTCAACCAAAAGAAAAACGATACCATTTTCGATCAGGAAGTAGTCGCATATAAAGGGCCGGAGTTTATTTACGAAGAAATGAACAGCGTGAAATTCCGTATCGGGCCGAAGTCGTTCTACCAAACCAATTCCGTTCAGGCTTTAAGACTTTATGAAATAACCCGCGATTTTGCAGGCTTTAAAGGCGACGAACTGGTGTATGATCTTTATACCGGCGCAGGCACTATTGCCAACTTCGTTGCCGGCAGCGTACGCGAAGTAGTAGGGGTGGAGTATGTACCTTCGGCCATCGAGGATGCGAAGATCAATTCGGCCATCAATAACATCACCAATACTAAATTTTACGCCGGTGATATGAAGGACGTGCTGAATGCAGAGTTCGTAACCGAACACGGCAAACCCGATGTGGTCATCACCGATCCTCCCCGCGCAGGAATGCACCCCGATGTGGTAGCCCGCCTGATGGAAATTGAAGCGCCGAAGATAGTTTACGTAAGCTGCAATGCCGCCACACAGGCCCGGGACCTGCTGGTGCTCAAGGAAAAATACGATACAGTAAAAATTCAGCCGGTTGATATGTTCCCGCACACACAGCATGTGGAGAATGTGGTGTTATTGGTTTTGAGAAGTTCATAGTTCATGGGAGAAAGTCGATAGACCATAGTCCATAGAAAGGGTCGGGTAATGAACGCCAATGCGTTGAAATCAAGACCCGCTCCGTTAGGAGCGCAATATTGGTAGAAAAAAACAAACAGATTTCTTCGTGCCATAGGTACGCAACCTAACCCGCGCGATAAAAAAATCCGAATCGAAAATTCGAATTCCGAAATTCAAAATATATGGAACCTGAAGAATTGTTTAACGAAAACAGGGGCGAAGCAGAAAGTCCAAAGGGAGCGAGCCCGCTGATAAGTTTAGAAAAAGATCTGAAATTATTTAGCGAATCGTTGCTTGAAGTCGCTACTGAGATCATGGTGGAAGGGCTTTCGCGGTATCCTATTTTCGTTGCCCATCAGCACCAGATCAATCTCGGCGAGCTTATCCTCGACCGCGCCGAACTCAATACCGAATGGAGCATCCATGCCTCCACATTGGAAGAGTTTGTAGAAAAAGGCGTCATCAAGGAAGTATTAAAAGAGCGTTTCATCAGCAGCTACAAAAATCCAAGCGAGTACATGTGCATATTTGTAATAGTACCCGAAGGCGCCAATTTTGTCTATTTCCCGTATCAGTGATGTTGTAAGGTTGTAAAGTTGAAATGTTGAAAGGTTAATTCTATCTTTACCACAGAAAGGCAACGTTACAACATTTCAACTTTCCAACCTTTCAACAAAACAGTAACATTCCAACAAAGAAAGCATGGCCGATCTACTTATATTAAACCAGCAGCAGATACAGCAGAAAATAGACCGCATGGCCTACCAGATACTGGAAGACAATTTTGACGAAGAAGAAATTGTGATTGCCGGTATTTTGCCCAGCGGCGATATCATTGCCAAACGCATCAAAGCCATTCTTGATGACATCGCGCCGTTCAAAAGCACTTTTGTAGGTATCGAGATCGATAAACAAAGCAGCAGCCTTAACGCCAATATCAATTTCGACCTGAATGAGTGCGCCAACAAAGCCGTTGTACTTGTGGATGATGTTTTAAACAGCGGCCGTACCCTGGGCTATGGCTTTGGTGTATTTCTGGACGTTCCGCTGAAGAAACTCCGCACCGCCGTCCTCATCGATCGAAACCACAAAAAATTCCCTATGACCACCGATTTTGCCGGTATGGCTCTTTCAACAGTGCTGAAGGAATTTGTGGACGTAGTGCTGGATGAAGAAGGTAAAGAAGACGGGGTCTATTTGAGATAAATCAATACACATATCCGATAACGTTAGTCCGGATTTTAAATCCCGGACTTAAAAACAGGGGATTTGTAATCGCCGAATAACCTGCAGTAAAATATCTAACCCGCGGATTGCAAATCCGCACATTTGTTAGTCCGGGATTAAAAATCCGGACTAACGGCTAATGACAACTTTGTGTATCACCTCAACAATTCCTCAACTTTTTCAGCATTCAACGCCAATCCATTAGCCACAATAGTAGCACGATTATAAAAAACCTCACGCTCGGCTAATTTATCGGTAATAAAGGCAATCACATCATCGCCATGCTTGTCGCGCAACAGCGGACGCTTCACTTTTTCATGTTGTAACCGGTCGGCCAATGTTTTGGGTGATAGCTGGATATAAACCGAGCGCCCATGTGCATTCATCCAATCCATATTATCAAAAAAGCAGGGCAGCCCGCCGCCAGTAGAAATAATGGCGTTCTCCGGATAATCAGTTTGCTTCAATATATCCGATTCCAACTGGCGAAAAGCAGCCTCGCCATGCGCGCTGAAGTATTCGGCAATGGTCATTCCGGCCTGCGCTTCCAGGATATGATCGAGATCCATAAAAGGATAGCCCAGCCTCGAGGCAAGTTTGCGCCCGAGGGTGGTTTTACCGCAACCCATAAAGCCGATGAGAAAAATACGGCCTAAGCCGTTATGTATCTTGTTATCAAACAATGCTAATTCTTTTTAATCGTTATTCTTAAAGTGTCCCTTTGTAATTCTGAGCGATAGCGAAGAATCTTATACTTCCTGCTTCCACGCGGTGCATTGGCGCTAAGTATTAATGTATAAGATCCTTCACTGCGTTCAGGATGACAAATTAGTAAGACGACTTCCTGTCTTGATTCCTGGTTCTTGACTCTTGATTCTTGGTTCTTGACTCTAATCCTTATCCCAGCCTCACCCTCGGGTCGATCCACACATAAACCAGATCAACCAAGATACTGATCACCACAAAAATAAACGCAATAAATAATATCGACCCCATTACCACAGGAAAATCCGACATTTCGAGCGCATCTACCGTGGTTTTGCCCAAGCCATTATAGCCAAACACGTATTCCACAAAAAAAGAACCCGCCAGCAGCGATGCAAACCAATTGGCAATGGCCGTAATAACCGGGTTCAAAGCGTTCTTTAAAGCGTGTCGGTAAACAATGGCATTATTGCTTAAACCTTTAGCCCGTGCAGTGCGGATATAATCTTTACCCAATTCATCGAGCATAGCGTTGCGGGTTAATTGCACTATTATCGCAAGTGGACGCAAGCCTAACGTCACCATCGGCAATATTAAATTGCGCCACGTAATTACCTCACCATTAAACGGATCATAACTGTACAAACTGCCCGACATGTTCAGACCGGTATATTTGCTCAGCTCAAAGCCGAAGATCCATGCAATGATAATGCCAGCAAAGAACGAAGGCGCCGATACGCCCAGCGTAGAAAAACCGATAGCCAGTTTATCTATCCAGGTATTTTGATTCACAGCGCTGATGACTCCCAAAAACACACCGATCACAATAGCAAACAACATAGCGGTTGCAGCCAAAACCAAGGTGTTCGGGATAACTTCCACCAATAATTGGGCAACCTCTTTGTGCGTTTGATAGGAGCGGCGCAGATATGGCCATTTCAGCGCGATAACTTTATTGCCCGGTACACTGAACAATTTCACATAATGATACCGCTGCTGTTCTTCGGTATTATTTAAATGGATCCCTATGGGCGAAAGGTCATTAACGTAGTAAACAAACTGCATCGGCACAGGCTTATCAAGACCAAATTCCTTGCGGATGGCCTGCAGCGATTGTACGTCGGCCCGCTGCCCCTGGGTCATCCGCGCCGGGTCGACAGGCAGGATGTTGAACAGGAAAAATACCACTACCACAATGCCCAGCATTACTGCCAGTCCATAAAAAAACTTGCGGATGAGGTAACTGATCATTTATTTCTCTTCGAAGTATTGCTTCGCCAGCACATCGTATTTGGGTATCGAATGGTAATGCCATTTGTTCACCACCGTACCGTTCTTCAGTAACAAAATACCGGGACTGGCGCGCACCATCGATTTCAGCGGCACCTCGTCGGCGTAAAATATCTCGAAAGCTAATTTATGCTGTTTGGCAAACGCCTCGGTAAACTGGTGCGAATTTGACGTGAGCATTACCGTGCGCGTATTAAAGTTTTGCGAAAGGTTAATGGCCAGCGCATTCAAACGCTCTATTGCATCAACATCGGTTTTATTCAGGTCGTAAGCCACGATGATCACGTTATTGAAAGGGTTTGATAGTAACTCTTTGGTATAATCGTTACCCTGTGCATCCTGAATGGCCAGGTCGCGGATCTTCGGCGTAAACCCAACCTTCACCAAGCGGCTCTCCGGCTCACCAATCACCTCCCAGTTATTATCCTTCCAGATCCCGGTGTTCAGATACTCGGTATTGGTCATGGTTTTGGTTTCGCCGGTTTTTTTATTTTTCAGGTTGTAGGTAAGTTCGTACTCATCAGGCTTTGCCCCCGGCGGCGTTTTCATTTCATCGGGAATATTAGCACCTACTTTGTACGGAAGAAAATCGATAAAAGGCAAAAAGTTATAAGTATAAATGCCGATGCCTACTGCAATTACAGTTACAAAAACCAAAAACCCGTCACCGGCTTTATTTGATAAAAGCGGCTGGATATTATGCCGTTTTTGAAAGATAACTACAATCAGCAACAGCAAGACGAGGTCTTTCGTGAACGACTGCCACGGTGTTAGCGGGATGGCATCGCCAAAGCATCCGCAGGTTTGCACCACCTTAAAATACGCCGAATAAAAAGTGAGGAATGCGAAGAAAATGATCAGCAGCAGTAATCCCCACGCAACCTTAACCGGGCGCACACCTGCCAGCAAAGCTGCACCGAGAATGATCTCGAGCGAACACAGCACTATCGAAATAACAAGCGCAAAACTGCTCAGGAAGGTGATATGGAATACCTCGAAATATTCTTCCAGCTTATACGAGAATCCCAGCGGGTCGTTTATTTTGATGAGGCCGGAGAAGATGAACAGCAGGCCCACCAGTATCCGGGCGATCCATACCAAAGGCGAAGTGGTTTTTTTGTCAGATTTCATTTTGTAGCCGAAAGGTAGTAATGTTGTACGATAATTAGGCAGCGTTGTCAACATTACAACTTTGTAACCTTTCAACATTACAACAAACAATGGCTAAAGATACATCTTTTCAGAAAAAGGTAACGCTGAATGCCGGCGGCAAATTGATTGACCTGACTGTGCCCAAGGTGATGGGTATTATCAATATTACGCCCGATAGCTTTTACGAAGACAGCCGCAGGCAGGGTGTTGAAGCTGCCCTTGAGAAGGCAGGCGAAATGTTGAAAGAGGGTGCCGACTTCTTAGATCTTGGCGCATACTCATCCCGCCCTGGTGCCGACGATATATCCATTCAGGAAGAAACCGATCGACTGCTGCCCGTGGTTGAATCGATCAAAAAAAACTTCCCCGATGCTGTTTTATCGATAGATACTTTTCGCTCCGATGTAGCTGAAGCAGCTATAAAAGCCGGAGCCCATATCATTAACGATATCAGCGGCGGACAATTGGATAACGATATGTTTGCCACCGTAGCCCGCCTAAAAGTGCCTTACATCTTAATGCACATGAAGGGCAACCCGAAAACCATGAACCAGCTGGCAGTTTATGACAATGTGTTTACCGAGGTTTACGATTATTTTTCCGAACGATATTATCAATTGAAACAGCTTGGCGTACATGATGTAATTCTCGATCCCGGCTTTGGTTTTGCAAAAACACCGCCACAGGGTTATGAGTTAATGAAGCGTCTGCCAGATTTTGATATGCTCGGCTTGCCGGTACTGATAGGCATTTCCCGTAAAAAAATGATCTACGGGCAGCTGGGTATTACCGCTGCCGAAGCGCTGAATGGCACTACGGCATTAAACACCGTAGCGCTAACAAAAGGCGCCAGCATCCTGCGTGTGCATGATGTTGGCGCCGCTGTTGAAGCCGTTAAAATTTGGCAATTGTGCCGGTAGAATTATTCCTTGGCGTAAACGTATGAGGGTCCGTCGGCTGCGCTGGTACCAAGGGTTAACGTATTATCCCTGATGTCGAAGATCTCACCGGTAGTGGCATGATCGTAGTAAATATATTTGAGCGATTCGTTATCACTATTTGAACTCATCTTTATCTCGAACGTGCCCTGAGCAGTTACCGCACCGTTTTCATAAAATTTATAAGTGCCGTCGGCATTAAACTGTTTGATGTTGCCATTCCCCGGCGCAAAATTAACATCGGGCACCATACCGCCGCGCTGTATGCGTAACTCCCATTTTGAAATGAGTTCCGACGTTACATTTTTTGATGTCCTGATCGTCGTTGGGTTCAAATCTTTTTTGCATCCGGCAATGGCAAGCACTACTAATGCGGCAAGTGTGAAAATTTTTATCGCTTTCATATATATTTTAGTTGGCTTTTCGGATATAAGTGGAAACTGCGCCATCGGCATAGGTATTGGTGTTGCCAATTATCAGTGAATCTGCATGCATGGCTAAGAATGCAGCGTCGGCGTTGCTATTGAAATAAATAGCATCATATTTTTTATTGTCGTAGGTAACGCCGTCTTTAACTACCCTGTAAGTACCCTGATCATCCTGTTTCGATGCGGTAAAATGTTTGAAAGTACTGTCGCCGGCAAATTGTATCAATGTTCCGTTGCCCTTTGGCAAATCGGTATTAACCCCGGCGATAGTTCCTGAATAATGGCGAAGTTCCCAGGTTCCCGTCAAAGTAGTGCCTGGTTTGACGCCGCTTTTAGTGCACCCCGCAACAATAGCTGATATGCAAATGATAAGGAAAAAAAATCTCATAATGGTTGGTTTATAGATATTACGGGGTCAAGGCATAGAGCGCTACACCACAATACAAATTTGATTTTATGTCGGTTTGGGCTGTGTGTTCGCAAATCATGATTTAATATATTTGAATATGCGTATATATCTTGATAATTGTTGTTTTAACAGACCTTTTGATAATCAATTGAGCATAAGGGTTAAATTGGAAACAGATGCTAAACTATATGTACAAGCGTTAATTAGAGCAAATAAGTTAGAGTTAAGCTGGTCTTATATACTCGATTTCGAAAATTCGGCAAACCCTTTCGAAGAAAGAAAGTACACTATTGAAAAATGGAAAAGCATTTCAGTAATAGATGTTTCTGAAAATGACGAAATTTTGCAAAAAGCAACTACTTTTGTAAAACAAGGCGTAAAAGTAAAGGACGCGTTACATTTAGCCTGTGCTATAGAATCTGGTTGTCAATATCTGTTGACTACTGATGATCTTTTTAGAAAGAAGGCTCAAAATAACGAGTGGATTAAAGTCTTAAATCCAATTGAATTTATACCAATTATTGAAGAACTATGACAACGATAACTGATACAGAGGTTAAGCAACGTGGTTTAGGAGCTCTGCTCGAAGCATTAGGTGAGGTAGATGCGGAACGTTTTATAACGTTGTTGAATAGGGATCCATTTGACTATACAACATGGCAGAAAAATCTTTTTGAAAATATGGGCGTTAACGATATCAGTGCCCGGGCCATGAGTTTAAGAGAAAAAAAATCTTAATCCTCCACCACCAATTCCATCACCTTCAAAATATCATCGATATATTCCCGGTTATTGGCCAGCCGCGGCACCTTATGCTGACCGCCCAGCTTGCCTTTCTCCTTCATCCAGTTAAAGAAAGTACCCTCGGGCGCATTGCGCACAATAGGTCGGCGCAGTGCCAGGTCTTTGAAGCGTTTGGCGTCATAATCAGAATTCAAACGTCGCAGCATCTCGTCCATCAGATCTACAAAGCGTTCAAATTCGGCGGGGCGTTTTTCAAACTCTATGATCCATTCGTGGGCGCCGCAGTCGTTGCCGCTAAAGTAAACCGGCGCGGCTGTATAATCGCGAATAATGGCACCGGTTTGGTGGCAGGCTTCTTCAAGCGCGCGCTCGGCATTGTCAATGATCAGCTCCTCACCAAAGGCGTTAATAAAATGCTTGGTACGGCCGGTTACCTGGATGCGGAAAGGAGACAGGGAGGTAAATTTCACCGTATCACCGATCATGTATCGCCACAAACCCGCATTGGTGCTGATGATGAGTGCATAGTTTTTATCCAGTTGTACCTCATCAAGGGTAAGGGTTACCGGGTTTTCATCGTGCAGGTTTTCCAGCGGCAAAAACTCATAGAAAATGCCATAGTCAAGCATCAGCAGCATTTCGCCGTGCTCGCGGGTATCCTGTATGCCGAAGAAACCCTCAGAAGCATTATAGTTTTCGAGGTAATACATATCCTCGCTGGGAATCAGGTTTTTAAACTGCTCGCGGTAAGGCGTAAAGTTCACGGCGCCATGAAAATACATTTCCAGGTTAGGCCACACTTCCAGCAGGTTCTTTTTACCGGTGATCTCGAGGATGCGTTTAAAAAGCAGGATATTCCAGGTAGGAACGCCGCTCAGGCTGGTCACGTTCACATCCTTGGTGGCGTAGGCCATCTTCTCTATCTTCTCTTCAAAGTTTTCCAGCAGCGCAATGTCCATGTGAGGGGTACGGTGCAGCTCGGCCCAAAGCGGCAGGTTTTTCATCAGTACCGCTGATAGATCGCCAAAAGCCGTATCCGCACTTAGCTGACTCACCTGGTAACTGCCGCCAAGCGTCAGGATCTTTCCGGTAAACATGCGCGCATTAGGGCGATTGTTAAAGTAGATGGTCAGCAGGTCCTTGCCGCCTTTAAAGTGACATTCTTCCAGTGCTTCTTCGCTTACCGGGATGAATTTACTGCGGTCGCTCGTGGTGCCCGATGATTTGGCAAACCAGCGGATCTCCGATGGCCAAAGCACATTCTGCTCACCCTTCAGCATCCGCTCGATGTAAGGCTTTAACGTATCATAAGTTTGGATGGGAACGCGCTCCTTAAACTGTTCCAGGTGGGTAATGGATTTATATCCATACTTGCGGCCCCATTCTGTATTCTCAGCGCCCGATATCAGTTGTTCAAACCATTCTTCCTGTACTTCATTGGGATATTTCATAAAAAGCTCTATCTGGTGGATACGCTTTTTCATGAACCAGGTGAAAACGGAGTTGAAAATGGTCATAGGGCAGTGAGTGGTTGATTAAGGAAGTAATTTTTCCCCGATTTGTTTTGAAGTTAATAATTCATTTTAATAATAACAACCGAGCACATTTATCCACTCAACTTAATCAACCACTCACTTAATCCAACTATTCACTACTCACCGTCTTCTTCTCAAAATTGAAAACTTTTCGTTTCAGCACGAAGTTGGAGCCGAGATAAACTTTGCGCACCATCTCATTGGCGGCAAGCACTTCCGGCACGCCCGATTCCAGTAACTTACCCTCAAAAAGCAAGTAGGCTCTATCAGTAATGGAAAGCGTTTCCTGTACGTTGTGGTCGGTGATCAGGATGCCGATGTTGCGGGTCTTCAGTTTGGCAACCATGGTTTGAATTTCCTCTACGGCTATGGGGTCAACGCCGGCAAAGGGTTCATCCAATAAAATAAAATTAGGCTCGGCAGCAAGTGCACGGGCAATCTCGGTACGGCGGCGTTCACCACCCGAAAGCAGATCACCGCGGTTTTTGCGCACCTTATGTAAGCTGAACTCATCTATCAGTTCTTCCAGTTTATCTTTCTGACGATCCTTCGGCATGTTGCCCATTTCCAGCACGGCCTTAATATTATCCTCTACAGAAAGCTTGCGGAAAACAGATGCCTCCTGTGCCAGGTAACCAATGCCTTTCTGCGCACGGCGGTACATCGGGTCGCCGGTAATATCTTCATCATCTAAAAAGATGCGGCCCTCATTAGGTTTGATTAGTCCTACGATCATATAGAACGATGTAGTTTTTCCCGCACCATTCGGCCCAAGCAACCCCACGATCTCACCCTGCGACACGTTAAAGCTCACATCGTTAACAACCGTACGCTGCTTGTACCTTTTTAAAATATTTTCTGCTCTTAAATTCATGCTTATTTAATTCAAAAGTAAAAAGTCAAAATTCAAAAATGAGAAACCTGTCAATTCAAAATACAAGTAAAAATGACTTTGTATCTTAATTATAAGCATTAAAATCAGTTTGTTTTTAATTTTTAATTTTGACTTTTGAATTTTAACCCTTTCACATTCAACTGTATCGTGCGCTTTTCCTTCCAAACGTTTTCTTCGATGGTGTAGCACAGATCAAAGCGTGAGCCGCTGGTCAATTGGGTTAAATGTTCGCCCTGACCAAAAGCAATACAATCAAACATAGCCGAATCGTCCTGCATCACCATCATCTTTAAATGATTTTGACCAACTATGTTCGGCACTCCGCAAACATACGCACCTTTGCTCAAAAATACTGGCGCCATATTACCCGGACCGAATGGCGCAAACTGGTTCAATATTCTGAAAAATTTGGCATCTATGTCGCTTAAACGTAATTCTGCGTCAATCTGTATCTCCTGTATTAATTGTTCGGGTTTTATGGTTGATGATACAACTTCTTCAAATCTTTCTACAAAAGCCTCGAGATTTTCAGGATGCATGGTGAGGCCCGCTGCATATTTATGTCCGCCGAACTGGATCAACAGATCACTGCAGCCGCAAAGCGCCTCATAAAGATCGTATCCCAAAACAGACCGCGCCGAACCCGCCACATGCCCGTTGGAACGTGTGAGCACAATAGTTGGACGGTAATACTTTTCGGTCAGCCGTGACGCCACAATACCGATCACGCCCTTGTTCCACTGTTCATTAAACAACACGGTCGATTTGCGGGCTATTAGCCTTTCATCATTCTCGATCATACTGAGCGCCTGCTCGGTTATTTGCAGATCGTGCCCCTTGCGTTCGGTGTTATGAATATTGATGAGTTCGCTTTTCTCTTTTGCACCGGTTTCTTCGGGGTTGATCAGCAGTTCCACAGCATGCTTCGCATGATCGATGCGCCCGGCTGCATTGATGCGCGGCCCGAGCGAAAACACTACATCTGATATGGTATAATTGCTTCCCCTGCCCGCAACTTCCATCAGGGTCTTCACACCCATACATGGACTGCTGTTGATCTTCTGCAAACCCAGATGTGCCAGCACACGGTTCTCGCCGGTAATATGTACAATGTCGCAGGCAATACTGATGGCAACCAGATCCAGGTAACATTCAACCTCGCTGAAAGGAATATCGTTTTTTTCGGCATAAGCCTGGATCAGCTTAAAGCCAATACCACAGCCCGATAATTCTTTATAAGGATATTCGCAATCAATCCTTTTAGGATCGAGCACAGCCACGGCCGCAGGTATTACATCGCCGGGCAAATGGTGATCGCAAATAATATAGTCGATGCCTTTCTCATTGGCATAGATGATCTTATCTACTGATTTGATGCCGCAGTCGAGCGCAATAATGAGTGAAAAATCATTTTCTGCTGCAAAGTCGATGCTCTTGGTAGATATGCCGTAGCCTTCCAGGTAACGGTCGGGCACGTAGTAATCCAGGTTGTCGTAATATTTTTTGAAGAAGCTGTACACCAGCGATACGGCGGTTGTGCCATCTACATCATAATCGCCATAGATGAGAATTTTCTCGTTTGAGGCGATGGCTGCTTCAATGCGGGTAACCGCTTGTTCCATACCCTTCATTAAAAAAGGATCGTGCAGGTGCCGGCTGTCGGGCCTGAAAAACAGGCGGGCGTCTTCATAATTAGTGATGCCCCTGTGTATCAGCAGGGTGCTCAGAACATGGCTGATGTTTAATGCGGCAGCCAGTTCCCTTACAATAGCTTCATGAGGATTATCTCGTACGGCCCACCGTTTATTCATTATCTTTGCAGCTTAAAAAACAGTAAATATAGCGGATTGTGAGGAGAGATTTGTGAGTGGAGATTAGAAAAATAAGACATTCGCCCTATATATCACCGCCTGTTCAAGCGCCGATGCTTGAACACAAACAATTTTAAGCGTCCACGTTTGAATGGGCATTTGTTATTACAACTACAAAAATGAAAATATTCACCCTGGCCGAAGGCTCATACTCTGTCGATGCTACCAAAAAGTTTATTCCGTTTAACCCGGAAACGGATAACGCTAAAGACAGGCCTGCCTCGCTATTTATCCACGTAAATCCTTTCCTGGTACAAACTGCCGGAGATTTGATCCTTTTCGATACCGGTCTCGGCTATAAAGACACCCGCGATGAGTTGCTCATCCACCAGCATATCCGCAATGCCGGTTTCGACCCGGAGGATGTAACGCTGGTCATCATGTCGCACCTGCATTACGATCATTCCGGCGGTTTGGTGGTAGAACGCGGCGGAAAACTGGTGCCGAGCTTTCCGAATGCGCAACATGTTATTCAGAAAAAGGAATGGGAAACCGGACTGGCCGGAAAATCGTCATCTTACCACAAAGAAATTTTCGAGGCGCTGCAAGGCAATATCGAACTTACCCTGGTTGACGGCAGCGGCGAATTTAAACCGGGCATCCGCTATGAATTATCGGGCGGGCATTCACCTTACCACATGGTGATCTGGCTGGAAGACGGCGACGGAAAGGTTTTCTTTGGCGGCGACGAATTACCTGAGCCTGAACAGCTGATCAGAAAATTTATTGCGAAATATGATTTTGATGGACGTAAAGCTATGCAGCTTAGGGAAGAGTATGGCAAAATAGCCGCAGCAGAAGGCTGGACTTGTTTATTTTACCACGCAAAAACGTTGTGTGTAGGGAATGTTACGTATAATGAAGATCACTTCAGGGTACAGCCTGCTTAAGCCGGGTCTTCTATCCTGAATAACTCAACTATTTTTTCTACGTTCAAAGGTTTAGAAATAAAGTCTTTCACAAGCGGGTAGGAGCGTGCTTTGTTTATGTCGTTGCTAAATACAGACGATGAGATGATGTAGATCTTGCATTTACCCAGCGGATCGAGGTTCAGGCGTTTAAATTCATCCAGGAACTCCCAGCCGTTCATTATTGGCATGTTAATGTCGAGCAGAATATAATCGGGCAGTTTCTCCGGATCCTGTTTCTGAAGCTCCACTAACTGATCAATGGCATATTTCCCGTTAAGGCATGCCATTATCTCAGTATTTGTAAGCGCTTTCTTTATCAGTTTAATAGAAATGAAGTTATTTATTTCATCGTCATCAACTAATAATATACTAACGGATCTGCTGTTGAATTCCATATATCTAAATTATGATATGCTTTATACGCAACAAAAAATTAAAAGGTTATATTCCTTTTTGGAATAATTTCAGGTATTATACAAATAAATTTCGACGGACACCGGTAACGTTCTGTCGCTTAAGCAGATGATTAATTTGGGTAATATAGTTTAAAATTAATATTTTAGGCTGAACAATACAATAGCGTATAATGAAAAAAATCTACCTAATTATTCTACTGTCAGTTAATTTTTTATTTGTTGCTAAAGCTCAAAAAGATAACGACCTCAACTCCAGTGTTAAAAATTTCACAAAATATACAGGCTACTTCAATTTTTACTGGGACGAGAGCACCGGCCGCATATTATTGGAGGTAGATAAATTCAACAGCGAATTTTTGTATTTAAACTCCCTGCCTGCTGGCGTAGGCTCTAACGATCTTGGTTTAGACCGGGGGCAGATAGGTGATAGCCGCATCGTAAAATTCATCAAAAGCGGCCCAAAGGTATTGCTGGTACAGCCCAATTACGCTTACCGTGCTATCAGCGATAACGCCGATGAGCGGAAGTCGGTAGAAGAAGCGTTCGCGCAATCGGTTATCTGGGGCTTTAAAGTTGAGGCGGCAGACGGTGATAAAGTATTGATAGATTTTACTCCTTTTCTGCTGCGCGATGCCCATCATTTAGCCGATAAGTTAAATGGCGCCGGCCAGGGTAGCTATAATTTAGATGAAACGCGTTCGGCAGTTTATCTCCCCAACACCAAAGACTTTCCTGATAATTCAGAATTCGAAGCCGTCATAACTATCGACGGTAAGGGAAAAGGATCGGAGATCAGCTCGGTAACGCCCGATCCGGATGCAGTAACCGTGCGCATGCACCACTCATTTATTGAGCTGCCCGATAACAATTATAAGGTCCGCAAATTCGACCCGCGTTCCGGTTTTTACGACCAGAGCTTTATGGATTATGCCACGCCGATAGATCAGCCCATTGTGAAACATTTGCTCACCCGCCATCGTCTGCAGAAAAAAGACCCATCGGCTGCTATGAGTGAGCCGGTTAAGCCTATTATTTATTATGTAGACCGCGGCGCTCCGGAACCTGTGCGCACTGCTTTGATGGAGGGCGCCTCGTGGTGGAACCAGGCCTTCGAAGCTGCAGGTTATAAGAACGCATTCCAGGTGAAACTTTTACCCGAAGACGCCGACCCGATGGATATTCGCTATAATATCATTCAATGGGTGCATCGGTCTACAAGGGGCTGGTCATACGGCGCGTCTATTAACGACCCCCGCACGGGCGAGATCATCAAAGGACAGGTTTCATTAGGTTCATTGCGCGACAGACAGGATTTCCTCATCGCCGAAGGCTTGCTGCAACCCTATGAGGATGGCAAACCCGTAAGCGATAAGATGATGAAAATGGCTATTGCCCGCCTGCATCAGCTGGCGGCGCACGAGGTTGGGCATACGCTTGGCTTACAGCACAACTTCGCCGCCAGTGTAAACAACCGCGCATCGGTAATGGATTATCCGCCGCCGGCTATTAATCTTAATGCGGATGGTTCTATCGATCTGTCTAACGCTTACACCGCTGAAATAGGCACCTGGGATAAGCGCGCCATATTATATGGCTACCAGGATTTTCCTTCCGGAACAAATGAAGATGAAGCCTTAAAAGGAATTTTATCAGAAACCTTAAAACAAGGTCAGCTATTTATTACCGACGAAGACGCCCGTCCTGCCTCTGGCGCACATCCGTTGGCGCATCTTTGGGATAACGGCAAGAACGCTGCCGATGAGCTGAACAGATTGATGGATATCCGTAGGAAACTATTGGATAATTTCTCAGAGAAAGCCATCAGGCAAAACGCTCCGATGGCAACCATCGAAGAGCCGCTGGTGCCCATTTACCTGCTGCACCGTTACCAGGTAGAAGCGGCCTCTAAAATGCTGGGTGGCGTTTACTACACCTATGCGGTGAAGAACGATGGCCAGCCCACCACGCGGTTCATCCCGGCTGCCGAGCAATGGAAGGCCTTCAATGCCCTGATGCGCACTATCACCCCCGATGCACTCGCCCTGCCCGAGAAACTGATCGAGAAAATCCCGCCGCGTCCTGACGGCTATCCAAGTACGCGAGAACTGTTTAAATCACGTACAGGTTTAACTTTCGACCCAACAGCTGCCGCAGAAGGTGCTGCCGCCACAACCCTCGAATTTATGCTGAACCCTGATCGCGCCGCCCGCCTGGTTGAATACAATTCACGTGATAACATCCAACCCGGTTTGATAGCCGTAATAGATAAGCTAATAGCGCAAACCTGGAAAGCCGCACAGCAAACTGGCTACAAAGGCGAACTGCAAAGGTTGGTTAACACCCTTACGCTGAACAGACTGCTTACCCTTGCCGCTAATGACCAGGCTGCCCAAAGCGTTCGTGGTATTACGCTGATGGAGATTGACAGCCTGCAAAAATGGATGCAAACGGCAGTGAAGTCGGCATCGGGCAATCAAAAGGCAAATCTGATGTTGGGTTTATCGGAGATCAATAGTTTCTATAAAAATCCTGAGAAGTTTAAACCTGCTCCGGCTGTTGCAATGCCTGATGGCAGCCCGATAGGAGATTAATTTCGGAATTCGGATATTCGTTTTCGGATTTATAAAAAGAATAATTCATTTTTGTCATTCAAACCCGCGTTTGTCATCCTGAGCGATAGCGAAGGATCTTGTACGCCCTGCATCCGGACTACGCATTTACGCTAATGCATTGGCGGTATTGTCGCTCACATAAGATTCTTCGCTATCGCTCAGAATGACAAATAGAAATATATAACCGCCTATGTCAAAACCAATAGTAACCGGCTTAATGTCTTACGGAATGTCTGGCCGTATTTTCCATGCACCCTTTTTACATACTAATCCCGGCTTTCAGTTTAAAGCAGTTGTAGAACGCCATGAAAAGAAGGCCGCCGCAGTTTACCCCAATGTCATCAGCTATAATTCCATAGATGAATTACTGGCCGATGACGAGATTGAACTGATCGTGGTCAATACCCCAAACACTACCCATTTCGATTTTACCATGCGGGCGCTCAACGCCGGCAAACACGTACTGCTCGAAAAACCTGCTGCCGCCACCGCGGCCGAAGGTAAACAGATGTATGACCTGGCCAAATCTAAAAATCTGCACCTGATGCTATACCAGAACCGCCGTTACGACAGCGGCTTTATGCTCACCCGCGATGTGATTGAAAGCGGCCGGCTTGGTCAGTTGATCGAAGTACACATGCGGTTCGACCGTTATAAAGCGGCGTTAGGGGTTAAGGCCTTTAAAGAAAAAAAGGAAAATCCGGCGAATGGTTTGACTTATGATCTGGGGCCGCACCTGTTGGATAACATTATTGCCCTGTTTGGCAGACCGGAAAGCTTCCACAAAACTACCGGCATCTACCGCGAAGGATCGGAAGTGGATGATTATTTCAATTATCACCTCATCTACCCCAATCAATTGAACGTGTACTTAACCTCCTGCCTGCTGGTGGCCGAGCATCTGCCGGGTTTTGTAGTGCACGGCACCTTAGGCAGCTTTGTAAAAGATCGCAACGATGTACAGGAGGCCCAGCTCGACAAAGGCATGATGCCGACCGACCCCGGCTACGGCATTGAACCTGAAGAAGGCAAGGGAAAGCTGGTAACCATGAGCGCCGGTAACCAGAAAACCGTAGAATGGCTTACCCCGCCAAAAGGCGACTACGACGGTTTATTCAGAGCCGTGCATCATACAATCCGCGATAACGCGTTATTCCCAATAACAGAAGAACATATAGCATGGCAATTAGAATTGCTTGAAGCATAAAAATATCGTATATATGTCCCTGTTTAACTTGCAATTAAAAACAATGAAGAAATTAGTATTTTTTTTATGCTTTATAGCAGCCGTTAGCTGCACTCATGCACAATCGTTCACCCCGCCGCCGGTTATTCCTCCCTATAAAATTCTGACAACCGACAGCGTTTACGTTACCCCAGGCAATCTGAAAAAAGATAAAGCGACGATGATCATTTACTTCGCGCCCGACTGCAGCCACTGCCAGCACCTGATGTTTGAACTGAAACCCCACATGAAGGAATTTAAAAACATCCAGGTGGTAATGATCACCTTCGTGCAGCAGATCAAAGCCATCCAGGTATTCGCCCGCGATTACGGCCTGAAAGCCTATCCGAACTGGACCGTTGGTACCGAAGGTTATACCTATAAAGTACAGCAATACTACCATGTGGCCACCACCCCGTACATCGCCATCTACGATAAAATTGGCAAACCTGTAAAATACATAGATAAAGACCCTAAGGTTGAGGATATCTTAGCTACAGTGAAGAAACTGTAGTTTTAGAGACAAGAGGTTAAGAATCAAGAGCCAGGAAATTCGTTGTTTCCCGCACCATTACAATGGATGTAATCAATCTCCCCAAAGAGACATTAGCGCAGTCATCCGGGCGCTAATGTCATTTAAGGAGTGAGCCCGCCGATGTTTTTACTGTCGATGCAAATTTCAAAAACAGTTTACCAATAATCCCGATAACACGTTTCGCTTTCGCTTATTTCTCATTCCCGATATCTTACTGAGTCCGGGCGGGCTAACAATGTTCGGCGGTTCGTTATCTCCTGACCGCTTAATTCTATTCTCTTCTAAAGGTCTTGATTCTTGGTTCTTGATTCCTGACTCTCTTTCTCCGCCATTAAATATTTATTAAAAAACCACACTTTCTTATCAACATCGTTACAAGCAGTATTCTCCCATAAAATCTAAAAAGTTGATTTTTGCGGCATGAATTCGAATTTGATTAAAACGCTCTTTTTTTCGCTTTGCATATTTTCGTTCTTTACAGCAAAAGCACAGCAAACCCCGGCTGGCACCATAACCGGTAAATTGGTTGATGCGGCTAACAGCCAGCCGCTCGAACTTGCCACCGTAACACTTGTCCGTAAAACCGACAATCACCCGGTAAAAAGCATGCAGACCGATCTGCAGGGCAGCTTTTCACTTACCGGTATCGACGACGGTAAATATATCTTGCGCGCTACTTACGTAAGCTATCTTTCTCTCGCTAAAGACAGTATCAATATTACGCCCGCTAACCGCACCATTAACCTGGGCAACATCAAAATGCGCCCGGCCAAGGGTTTGTTAAAGGAAGTAGTGGTAACTGCTCAAAAAAGCCAGATCCAGTTAGGTATCGATAAAAAGTCGTTTAACGTAGAACAGAGCCTGGTAAGCCAGGGGGGCTCCGCAACCGATCTGCTGGCCAACGTACCATCAGTTCAGGTAGATGTTGATGGTAACCTGAGTCTGCGCGGAAGCAGTAACGTAAGGGTATTAATTAATGGTAAACCATCGGCATTAACCGGCGGTAACATCGCCGATATCCTGCAATCTATCCCGGCCAGTTCTATCGAAACTATCGAGGTGATCACTAACCCGTCATCAAAATATGATGCAGAGGGGCAGTCGGGCATCATCAACATCGTACTGAAAAAGAACGCGCAGAAAGGCTTTACCGGCTCGGCAACTGCTTCGGTAGGCACGCAGCAAACTTACAGCGGCAACGCCAGCCTTGCTTACCAAAACAGCAAGGTAAATATTTATGGTAACTACAGCTATCGTAAAGGCACACGCGTAGGCGATGGCTTTTCGGACAAGAGCACTAACGTGGGTGATACGCTGAGCCAGTCGCAGAACCAAACCAGCAACCAGCAATTTACCTTTACCGGGCAGAACATCCGTGCGGGTATCGATATCAATCTCGATCCGAAAACCACGCTCGGTTTCGCCACCAACATAAACATCCGCGATCGGGACCGCCTGCAGAATGGCGCAACGCTAATTAGTCAGAACAATACCTTACTGCAACGCATCAATCAGAACAATGCATCCAATGGCAGCGGTACCAACCTGAACTTCAATGTCGATTTCGATCATAAATACAAGAAAAAAGGAGAGGAGCTGACCGCTAATGTAAACTACGGAACCGATAAGAATAATAACTTTGATAACCTGTTCAGCGAGTATTATGACTATACACTGCCATCGCACACCAGCACCGGGCAGCACAATACTACAACCGGCACAGGTAAAAACTGGAACATTCAGACCGATTATACGCTGCCGTTAAAAGATGGTAAACTGGAAGCAGGCTATCGCACAACCATTAACAACAGCGATGATAATTTTGTGGTAGATACCCTTAACAGCACCAGCGGCGGTTATGACTATAATCCATTTTTGAGCAACAGGTTTATTTATAAGGAAAACATCAACGCGCTGTACACTAACTATCAGCACCAGTTTGGCAATTTTGGCGTGCAACTGGGCGTAAGGCTGGAAGACGCGTATATCCGCACCTCGTTGGTAGATAGTGTAACCGTTCCGCATAAACAGGATTACTTCCGGGTTTATCCAAGCGTATTCCTTACCGATAAGCTGACCGAAAACCAAACCCTGCAATTGAGCTACAGCCGCCGCGTATCACGCCCGCGCGACAGGCAGCTATCGCCCTTCCTCGATGAAAGCGATAAACTAAACTATCAGCAGGGTAACCCCGATCTGAAACCGGAAGACACACACTCTTTCGAATTAAGCTATATCAATTACTTTAAAGGCGTTACGCTTACTTCATCGCTGTACTATCGCCTTACCAATGGCAATATTCAGCGGATCACTACGCCGCTTGCACCAACTAACCTCGATACCACGCTTACCACGTTCCAGAACATCAAAAGCGCAAGTAATGCAGGTTATGAGCTGATAGCTAAGGTAAGCCCAAGCAATGTGATCGACATTACAGGTAACCTGAACATTTATTACCGGCACATTGACGGTGATGCTGCCCTTAACCTCACTACTACCAGCGGCTACGCGTGGAATGGCAACCTGACAGCCAACATCAAGCCCATTAAAAAGTTGGGTTTCCAGATCCGCGGCGATTACCAGGCCCCGCAGGTAATACCACAGGGTAAAATGCGTGCTATGTACGGCATTGACGGCGGCGTGAAATACGACATCACCAAATCGCTGACCCTGAGCGGCAATGTACGCGATATCTTCAACACCCGTAAGTTCCGTTCGGATATTAACTACAACACACCTTATTTTACCAGTGCTACCATATCCGAGCGCCGGTTTGCAACCCGTACCGGCATCGTTTCCTTGTCGTGGCGATTCGGCAACAACGGTATCCCGCAAAAACGCAAGGAAAAGAAAGACAACAACCAGCAGCAACAGGACCAGGACAATATGCCTGACGATATGGGCGGCGGTCAGCCCGGAGGCGGCAATGGTGGCGGCGCAGGTCCTGGCGGTGCACCAAAAGGCGGTGCCAAAGGCTGATAAAAGATATTTACTACCTATGATTGAAAGGCCCGCCGGATAACGGCGGGTTTTTTGTTTTATCAAGACTATGGCTGTCGTAAAGCGATATGTTTGCAGTAGTAATAGAGCTATAATTTGTCTCAAAAGAATTACTTATTCACTAATAATAATATCCCAAAACTCCCGTTTTCAAAGCGTTAATTTTTTTAGCGGGTTTAACCTATATTTGCCGCCCCTAAGCAAATATTTATTGATCTGAATTCATACAAACCTTAAATCAAAACACAAACAAACCTTAACTTATGAAGATTTTTACCCTGCGGTATCTATTGGTATTTACTGTTTCTATCGCTGTGCTTTATGGCTGCAAAAACGACAATCCTAAGCCTGCCGCTCCGCTTCCCGTTCGCGATATCGACGGTAACACTTACAAAACTGTAACCATAGGCAATAATACCTGGCTGGCCGAAAACCTGAAGGTTACTCACTACCGCAATGGCGATGCTATCCTTGCGTCATCAACCAATCTCGATACCGGCGCTTATTGTAATTACAATAACGACCCGGCAATAGGTGATATTTACGGGCGATTATATAATAACGCAGTTATTCACGATAGCCGCAACGTATGCCCTGCCGGCTGGCACCTGCCAACCGACGTTGAATGGCATGATCTGGCCGCGGCTCTTGGAGGCGATAACGCCGCCGGTGGCCCATTAAAAGAAGCGGGTAATGCACATTGGCTGGGCTCGAATGTGGGCGCTACCGATAGCAGCGGTTTCAATGGTCTTCCCGCCGGTAATGATGGTAGCGGCACGTTTGTGGATATTGGCAGGGCGACATACTTCTGGTCAAACCCGGGCGAACCCTACACCCGTGCACTCGATACAAACAATGCCGAGCTGCTCGGTACCAGCAACACCTATCACAACCAGTTCCTGAGCATCCGATGTGTAAAGGATAAGTAAGAATTAATATTCAGACCTTTATTTTGCAGATAGCCTCCGAACCCGTGGCCGATAGCAGTTACTGCTGCTGTTGTTGTTGCTGCTGCTGTATCTCCATATAACGCTGGTAGCTGTTTTTGGGAGTAGATGTCACAATAGTTACTGATGGTTCAGGCGGAAGAGCTTCTGCGGTTTTTAAAACGTTTTCATCGTCAACAGATACGGCAACTTCTAACCGGTGGTTGGAAGAACCTTTGTAAACACCTTTCACTGGAGAGCAGTCACAAAAGTTGCGTCCTACGGCAAGGCGCACGTGGGTTTCGTTGGCTATGCAGTTGTTGGTGGGGTCAATACCGAGCCAGCCATAATCGGGAACGTATGCTTCGGCCCAGGCATGCGTTGCTCCCTCGCCGCGCATATTGTTACGGCTGGTGCAGATGTATCCGCTAACGTAGCGGGCGGGAATATCCACCATTCGAAGCATTTCCATCAGGATATGGGCAAAGTCCTGGCAAACGCCGGCTTTAAGCTTCCAGATCTCATCAAGCGTAGTTTCAACCGATGTAACGCCTTTTATATAAGTAAAATTATCGTAAACATATTGGCAAAACCGCAGTGCCACATGATAGGGAGTATCTTCCTTAAGGCGCTCGCCCTCTACAATAG
>DATCQV010000103.1:0-35359 GCA_036569325.1 Mucilaginibacter sp.
CGTGTATAATTTGTAACTAAGTTATCCGTTTTGCATCTTAGCAGAATTATACCCTGATTAAGGAAATGAAATTAAACCATAAAATTACTGCGGCGGCTTTGGCTTTGCTGATGGCTTCGGGCGGAGCCTTTGCACAGGTTAAAAAAAAACCTGCGCCGTCACCCTCGCCTAAAACCAAACCTGCCGGCGTTGAACAAAAACGTGTCGTAAACGCCGTTGCCGGAGCACTTCCGACAGATCCGCAGGTTATCATCGGCAAACTACCAAACGGTCTTACCTATTACGTCCGTAAAAATACCGAGCCTAAAAACCGCGCCGAGCTTTACCTGGTGAATAAGGTTGGTTCAGTTCTGGAAAACGACGACCAACAAGGATTGGCGCATTTTACCGAGCACATGGCCTTCAACGGCACGCGCGATTTCCCTAAAAATGATTTGGTAAGTTTTCTGCAAAAGTCGGGTGTTAAATTCGGAGCCGATCTGAACGCTTATACCTCGTTCGATGAAACGGTTTATCAATTGCCGCTCCCTACCGATAGTGTGGACGTTTTTGAAAAAGGCTTTAACATCCTGGCTAACTGGGCGGCCTACCAAACTTTCGATCCAAAAGAAATTGATGCCGAGCGCGGCGTGGTACTTGGGGAAAAACTGGCTAATGGTAAAAATGCACAGGAGCGTTTAAGCAACCAAACCTACCCGGTGCTGATGAACAATTCGCGTTACGCCCAGCGTCTGCCTATCGGGAAAGAGGATATTCTTAAAACCTTCAGACCCGAAACCATTAAAAGTTTCTACCATGATTGGTATCGTCCCGATCTGCAGGCCGTGATAGCTGTGGGCGATTTCGATCCTGCACGGGTAATTGAGCTCATCAAGCGTAACTTCTCGTCGCTGCAAAACCCGGCAGGCGAAAAACCGCGCACCGTTTATACTGTTCCGCCAACACCGGGCACTGCTGTGAAGATCGCTACCGATAAAGAATTCCCTTACACCCTTGCAGAGATCATCGTAAAGCACCCCCAAACCGTCATCAGAACCGCTGCCGATTTTATGCAGGGCATTCGCATACAGTTGTTTAACCAGATGCTGAACGACCGGATGAGCGAGCTCACCCAAAAGCCGACCCCGCCGTTCGTTTACGGGCAAAGCAGCTATGGGCCATTCATTGGCAGGCAGGACGCTTTCACCACCATCGCCGTAGCGAAACCGGGCGGTTTGGAGACTGCCGTAAAAGCTGCCGTAGCCGAGACTGAACGCGTGCGTCGCTTTGGCTTTACACTTACCGAGCTGGAAAGAGCCAAGCAAAGCGCTCTGGTGGGCATCGACAATGCCTACCGTGAACGTGACAAGACCCGCTCAGCCAATTTTGTGGGTGAGTATCAGCAGAACTTTATCACCGGCGAAGCTATTCCCGGTTTGTCGTTTGAGTACAATTTTTATGTAAATAACATCAACAAGATAACCCTTGCTGAAATGAACGCCCTTGCCGGCAAGTTTGTAAGCGACCAGAACAGGGTAGTTATTGTTGAAGGGCCTGAAAGTGAAAAGGATAAACTGCCGACCGAAAAAACCATACTGGATTGGATTGCCAGTGCCGGTAAAGATATTACCGCTTACGTAGATAACACAACCGATAAACCGCTGCTTGCTGCCAAACCCTCAGGCGGTAAAATAACCGAGACCAGGGCCGACAGCCTGATCGGGACCACCACCTTTACCCTTAGCAACGGCGTGAAGGTAATATTAAAGCCCACTAAGTTTAAGAACGACCAGGTGCTGATCAATGGGTACAGCTTCGGCGGTACCTCGTTAGCCAGCGATGAAGATTATACTTCGGCCGAGCTCGCTGGCGGTATCGTCGGCGCCAGCGGCATTGCCGATTTCACCCAGATCCAGTTGAACAAGATCCTGAGCGGTAAAAATGTATCGGTATCGCCCTACATCAGCGATGTTGCGCAGGGTATAACCGCAAGCACAACACCACGTGATTTTGAGACCGCTATGCAGCTCATTTACCTGTATTTCACACAGCCCCGCAAGGATGCCGATGTGTGGCAGGCAAACATCAGTCAAACAAACGCCATATTGGCTACCCGTGGCGTAAATCCAGGCAGTGTGTTCCAGGATACTATTTCGGCAACACTCAATAATCATAATTTCAGGGAAATGGTGGTAACACCCGAACGTCTGAACAAGGCATCGCTCGATAAGGCTTATGCTTTTTATAAAGACCGCTTTAGCGATGCCAGCGGATTTACGTTCAGCTTTGTAGGTAACTTCGATGTGGAGGTATTAAAGCCCTACCTCGAAGCATACCTTGGCAGCCTGCCATCAACAAATCGCAAAGAGACTTACAAGAATCTGAACATCGTGCCACCGGGCGGACTGATCACCAAAACGGTGAACAAGGGCATTGGCGAAAAGGCCAGTGTACAAATGGTGTTCAGCGGCGCTTATGATTATAACGACCTGAACAACATCCAGATCGATGCATTGGAAGAGATCCTGCAGATCAGGCTGCTCGACCGTTTGCGCGAAAAAGACGGCGGCACCTATGCACCGGGCGTCAGGGCCAGCTATAAAAAGATCCCGAACAGCCGTTACAGCTTTACCATATCGTTCACCTGTACACCTGCCGATGTCGGCAGGCTGATCAGCGATGCACTTGATGAAGTGAGCAAGCTGAAGCAAAACGGCGCAGCTCAGGCCGATATCGATAAATTCGTTGCCGAGGAAGCCCGCTCAACACAGGTGCAAATGAAGGAGAATATTTTCTGGGCAGGATATTTGGGCGCCGCAGCTCAAAACCAGGAAGACCCGGATGCGATATTGAAGCACGTAAGTAACCTGAGCGGCATAACAGTTGCAAGTACCAAAGATGCCGCCAATAAATATCTGAGCGGTACCAACCTGATAAAATTCATTCTTCTCCCAGAGAAGAAATAATCAGAAAAGCCCTTGCGAAATCGCGAGGGCTTTTTGTTACGTTCCGTTGTACTGTGTCACACAAACATGAAACAGTTGAAACAAGATGAAACAGATAAAACACATATATCCTGATAATCAATCAGTTAACCCACCTTCGTGAAACAACCTGAAACAGTATGAAACAAAAAATGGCAATTTTTAGCCATTTACTGTTTCACCTGAAACACCAAAACTCATGCATAACCTACTTACCCGCGATAAGTTAAATTGAACGTGCAGGTGGATGTCACCCTGAGCCTGTCAAAGGGCGATGTGCGCAATGGCCAATGGCCGCGCGCTCAGCATGACGTACAAGCCCCGGGTGCAGGCTTATACCTACCCATGAAAAGTTAAATTGAACGTGCGATGGGTGTCACCCTGAGCTTGTCGAAGGGCGGCGTGCGCAATGGCCAATGTCCGCGCGCTAAGCATGACGTACAAGCCCGGCGCTCATGCTTCACTTCGAGAACCTCAGTGCAAGCTTGTAACTACCCATGACAAGTTAAATTGAACGTGCGATGGATGTCACCCTGAGCTTGTCGAAGGGCGACGTGCGCAAAGGCCAATGCCCGCGCGCTAAGCATGGCGTACAAGCCCGGCGCTCATGCTTCACTTCGAGAACTTCAGTGCAAGCTTGTACCTACCCATGACACCCATTTTTTGTCATTTCACCTTCAGAGGCCCCGGATTTTATAACTCAGCATGACAACCTTTTTTGAATATAGTGCATCGTATGAAGTTTCCTGATCTCTAACTCCCAACCTATTAATCTCTAAATCACATCCTTCAAATGCTTATAATTTGCCTTAACGGTATCCAGCACCTCTTCCATACGGCCATTAAGCATAAGCTTGGTCATGGATACTGCCATGCCTTTTACCTGTTCAAATTCAATTTTTGGCGGCATGGCCAGTGCGTTGGGATCGGTCATAATGTTTACCAGCGCGGCGCCCTTATACATAAAGGCTTCCTTTAAGGCCTGCTCTACATCTGCAGGATCGGTCACGGTAGAACCTTTAATGCCCATGGCCTGGGCTATCATGGCAAAATCGGGATTGTGCATATCGGTTTGCCAATCGGGCAGGCCGGCAACTTCCATTTCGAGTTTAACCATGCCCAGCGAGCGGTTGTTAAATACAATTATTTTTATGGGGAGTTTATATTGGGTGATGGTAGCCAGATCGCCTAGCAGCATGGACAATCCGCCGTCGCCGCAAAGGGCTATCACCTGCCTGCCGGGGCTGGCCAGCGCCGCCCCAATGGCTTGCGGCATAGCATTGGCCATTGATCCATGATTGAACGACCCCAGCATTTTACGCTTGCCCGTTGCATTGATATATCGCGAACCCCAAACACAGCACATGCCGGTATCCACGGTAAAAATCGCATCCTGTGCGGCAAGTTTATCGATTGCGCTTGCCACAAATTCGGGATGGATCAGTTCTTTTTTACCGGTATCGTCAACATAGGTCTGCATTTTTTTCTTTACCTCGTCGTAAACCTTCAGCTGTGCCTTTAAAAAACTGCCGTCTGTTTTTTGTTCGATTAATGGCAATAATGCGTTCAGCGTAGCTTTCACAGAGCCATGAAGACCAAGATCAACCTTTGCACGACGGCCAATGCGTTCTGGCTTGATGTCTATCTGTACAATCTTACAATCGGCCGGCATAAACATGGTGTAAGGGAAATCAGTGCCAAGAAGCAACAGCAAGCTGCTTTCGTTCATAGCGTGATAGGCGGCGGGCAAACCCAGCAGCCCGGTCATCCCTACCTCGTTGGGGTTATTATACTGGATATCCATTTTTGCCCGGAAAGAATAGCCTACCGGTGCGTTTATCTTTTTGGCGAGCTCCACCACTTCATCGTGCGCACCGGCAGCGCCTATGCCGCAAAAAATGGTGGTCTTTTCGCTGCCGGTAATCAGGTCGGCCAGTTTTTGCAGGTCTTGTTCAGCTGGAATAACGGTTGCTGTAGATTTAAAGATCTGAGTAGCTGTGTTGATCTCTTCGGCATCCTGCATGGTCAGGTCGCCGGGCAAGCCTACTACGGCGACACCCTTTTGATGAACAGCGGCCTGAATTGCGCCCTGCAGCATCCGGGGCAATTGTTTTGGCGTTATAGCCGTCTGGTTGTACACGCTGCAATCGTCAAAAAGCTTAATGGTATTGGTTTCCTGGAAATAATCGGTACCGAATTCAAAACTCGGCACCGTAGAGGCAATGGCAATTACCGGTGCACCCGAACGGTGGGCATCGTAAAGTCCGTTTATTAAATGCACATGGCCGGGGCCGCTGCTGCCCGCACAACAGGCTATGCCATTTAGCTGAGCTTCTGCGCTGGCCGCGTACGCCCCTGCTTCCTCGTGCCTTACATGTATCCACTCAATGCTTCCCTGGCGCCTCACGGCGTCATTTACATGATTCAGACTGTCGCCGGTAACGGCGTAAATTCTTTTTATACCGGCATCTGCCAGCATTTCAACCAATTGGTCGGCTACATTCTTCGCCATAATATCCGGTTTGTTTATAACAAAAAACCAAATAAGGCGCGCGGGGTTTTAATTTTATTTTATTGAAGGAACGTTCTAAGCCTGCGCCGCGGCTTTTTTCAGCACGTTCATTACCTCTTCCAGCTTCATTGGCTTGGCCAGGTAATCGTCCATGCCGCTTTGCAGGCATATTTCCTTATCCTCCGTCATGGCGTTGGCCGTCATGGCAACAATGTAGGGTTGTTTGATATCTTTTTTGCGGATAAGCGCCGTCGCTTCCAGTCCGTCCATTTCCGGCATCTGGATATCCATGAGTACGGTATCGTAAGCCTTTTCGTTTATCTTTTCAAGCGCCCGCAGGCCGTTCTCAGCAATATCGCAAGTGTAACCCAGCTTGAGCAGGATCCGCTCTATCAGTTTTTGATTCACCAGGTTGTCTTCGGCTACTAAAATATTCAGGGGATATTCTAAGGCAAAGCCTGCAGTTAGTACCCCTGCAGGCTTTTCATCAATGGCAGCTGCCATATTTTTATCGCTAAGCGCGGCCTGGATAGCCTTGCATAAATGATGCTGTTTTGCAGGCTTAACAAGCACCGATGCAAAAAGATCAGGAAATTTTCTCCGCGTTTCATCGCCGATAGAGCTCAGCATAATTACCGGCAGCGCGTTATATTTTTCCTTTACAGCCTTCGCCAGGTCCACTCCATCCATTTCAGGCATCTCCATATCGGTGATCACCAGTTTAAACGTATTGCCCTTTGCCAGTATCTCCAGTGCCTCCATTGCCGACGATGCCGTTACCGGCGCAAGCTTCCAGAGTTCAAGCTGCATTTTCAGGATACTGAGATTGGTCTTATTATCGTCAATGATCAGTACCGGTGCGCCTGCAAATTGTGAAAGATTGCACAATTGTAAAACAGGGGCCAGGTTATTACTCAGCGTTACCGCAATGGTAAATATAAATTCCGAGCCTTCTCCGTACTTACTTCTGGCTGTAATATCGCCACCCATCAGTTTGGATAGTCTTTGTGAAATAGCAAGGCCGAGCCCTGTGCCGCCGTATTTTCGCGTGGTCGATGAATCTACCTGCGAAAAGGCTTTGAACAGTTTATCCAGTTTTTCGGCAGGGATACCTATGCCCGAATCGCGTACACTGAAACCGATAACAGCAACCCCATCAGGGCGTTTTTCAAGCAACCTCACTTTTACAAATATTTCGCCTTTCGATGTAAACTTAAGCGCGTTGTTAATAAGGTTGATCAATACCTGTTTTATACGCAGGCCATCGCCTGTAACGTATGTTGGCACGTCTTCATCGAGCTGATAGATAAGGTCGAGGCCTTTTTCCGACGCTTTGATCAGGAAAAGATCCATCACCTCTTCAATGGCATTCCGCAGGTTAACATCCTCATGTTCCAGGTCCATTTTGCCCGATTCTATCTTCGAGAAATCGAGAATATCATTGATCACGCTCAGCAGGTTTTCGCCGCTGTTAATAATGGTATCGGTGTACTCGCGCTGCTCGGTGTTCAATTTCGTTTCCGAAAGCAGCGAAGCCATGCCGATAACGCCGTTCATCGGCGTCCGGATCTCATGGCTCATGGTGGCCAGGAATATACTTTTTGCCTGGTTGGCCTTTTCCGCTTCCATGCGCGCTTCGCGCTCCTGCTGCTGCTGCTCGGTCAGTTTTGCGTTCAATTGCTGCAGCACTTCCGATTGCGACATCAGCTCCTCATTCAGGTTGTGCAGTTCGTTTGACTGCAGCTTCAGCTCGTGCGACTGTGCCGTTACCTCGGCTGTCCGCTCCTTAACCTGCTTTTCCAGCTCCTTTCTTTGCTTTTCGATGGAGTTGATGCGGTAGGCATAAAAAACATATACAACAAGTACCACGATCAGGAATGCCAGCACCCTGAACCACAAAGTTGCCCAAAAAGGCGGAGTAATTTCAATAACGAGGCTTGCACCTTCGTTGTTCCAAACGCCATCATTATTAGAGCCCTTAACCCTGAAAGTGTAGGTGCCGGGGCCGAGGTTGGTATAACTGGCCCTGCGCTCCATGCCAGCCTTTATCCAGTCTTTATCCAGCCCCTCTAACTTGTAGTAATACTCATTGTTATGAGTAACCACATAATTGAGCGCGGCAAAGGTGAACGATATAGATGATTGCTTATAATTCAGCGTCACTTCTTTGGCAAAGCTGATATCAGTTTTCAGCGGCGATTTTTTTGCGCCGGGCAATACCCGCTTGTTAAATATCTGGAAATCGGTTATATAAACCGGCGGCACAAATTTGTTTGTCCTGATATTATCCGGATAAAAGCTGTTGAATCCGCGTATCCCGCCAAAAAATATCTCACCGTCTGTAGCCTTCAGGTACGAGTTTGCCTCGAACTCCATTCCCTGCAAGCCGTCCCAGGTATTAAATGATTGTACTGCTTTGGTTTGCGGATTGATCTTAAACAGGCCCGAAGAGGTAGATACCCAAAGATTGAGATGGTTGCCTTCGGCTATCCCTTTAATAAATAACTGATCGAGCCCGTTACCTTTGGTAAACAACTTAAACTTGTCTTCCTTTTTATCAAACTTGTACAGTCCGGCCATACCCAACCAGAAATCGCCATTATGATCGGTGAATAATACCCTCGAGTCGGTATTTTTCTTTTCGTGTTCCAGGTAATGCGTAAAGCGTTTGGCGGTTAAATTATAACGGTTCAGGCCGCCGTCATCGGTACCAAACCAAACGTTGCCGTCATTGTCTCCGGTTATCGAAACAACATTTTTGCCGTGCAGGGCGGTTTTGCCGTCAGCAGCTTTGGTTACCCTGCTGAATTGATGGGTTTGCGTATTCAATAAGTTAAGCCCCCCAAAATAGGTAGCTACCCAGAAGTTCCCTTTGCTGTCGAGGTATAAACGTTGCAAAAAGTCTGAGCTTATCGACGACGGGTCTTTCGGGTTATTTTTGAAACGGGTGAATCTGCCCGTGGCAGGGTCCAGCATATTCAGGCCATCACCCCAGGTACCCACCCATATCTTCCCCTGCGCATCTTCAGCAATACACTGCACCGCATCTGACGAGAGGCTCCACGCATTTTCGGGTTGATTTTTATAATGCCTGAAAGTGCCGGTTTCCCGGTCGAAAAGATTAAGCCCGCCGCCATCGGTACCTATCCAGATATTGCCCTTTTTATCCTGAAAAAATGCTTTAACATCATTATAGCTCAGGCTCTTCTCATTAACTCCTTCCCTGAAAAGCCTGAATTTGTCGATATCATGCGTATATAAATTTATACCGCCGCGGTGGGTGCCTATCCACAAATTGCCCTGGTTATCTTCTAAAAATGCCGAAACGGTGGTGTTCGATAAGCTCCCGATGTTATCGGCTTTGGGAAAATATCTGTGAAACATACCGGTTTTTGAATTATAGAAGTTCATGCCCTTATTGATGGTGCCCACCCAGATATCGCCTTTTTTGTCGGCAAGCAGGCTTAGTACCAGGTTGCCCGAAAGGCTGCCTTCCTTATCATCCTCACGTTTAATTGCCTTGAATGTGTTTAATGACGGATTGTAAACCAGCAAACCGTCGTTGGTTGTACCTATCCATAAATTATTCTGCTTATCCTCAACTATTGCCGTTATTTTTTCATTCCCCAGGGTTTTGAATGTTGTTTTACCGGCATCAAAATTATTCAGTCCGTTTTGGGTGCCAAGCCATACGGTTTGGTGCGCATCGCGATAAATGCAGTTCACCGTATCGTTGCATAATGAATTTTTGTTTTTTTTACTGTAGCGATTATGCTTTACGGTATTTGTTTTGGTATTGAAAATATCGAGGCCCCCGCCCATGGTGCCTACCAGCAAATTATCAGCATCGAGAGCATTGATCGCCGATACGACATCGTTGGTGATGGTATTGTTATTGTTCTTTTTGTGGTTGTAACGGGTAAACGCGTTGGTTACGGGGTTAAAAACATTAAGGCCTGCCGATGTTCCGATCCATATTTTGTGCGAGGCGTCCTCATACATGCAGCGGATAAAATTATCGCTTATGCTGGCGGTGTCGCCCGGCTTTGTTTTATAAACTGCAACATTTACGCCGTCATAACGGTTCAGCCCGTCGCGCGTGCCAAACCAAATGAAACCGCGGCTATCCTGGAAAATGCAATTAATGGTACTGTTCGAAAGCCCCTGTTCATTACTGATGTGCCTGAATCTTACGTCAGAAATTTGGGCAAAAGAAACGAATGGAAGTAAAAGCAGGATTGACCGTAAGATGGTTGCAAATATTTTAGGGGAACTGCAATTTGCCGCAATTTTTTTATCAGCCATTTAAAGTGAGCGTATCGGAATATTAATGTTTTTATGTTAACTTAGATAGACGTATTAAGCTGAATTAAGCCTTGCGCGTATATACGTTTCCAGGGCAATATTGGTTTCTTATTCAGGCGCTTTTTCTGTAACTTTTATGGGACGCATAGTTATCGTAGCATACAAACCAAAGCCCGGCAAAGCGGAAGCTTTAAAGGAACTCTCCAAAAGCCACGTACCGCGCCTTTTAGCCGAAGGCCTGGTTACCGATCGGACACCTGTAATAGCCCAAACTGCCGATGGAACCATTATTGAAGTATTTGAATGGCTGAGCGATGAAGCCATTGCAAGTGCGCACCAGAATCCGGAAGTACAAAAAATGTGGGCTGAATATGCTGAGGTTTGCGATTATGTGCCGCTCAACACCCTCACCGAAGCCACCGACCTTTTTGCTGCCTTTAACCCGGTGGACTGACAGTTAGATAGTTTCCTGCTCTATCCAGTTACCGTCTTCTTTAATGATGCCTATCAGTTCATCCAGCGCGTTGGCCGAATTGATGTTCCTTTTCACAGCTTCCTTGCCACGGTAAAGCGTAACCTTATCGGTGCCGGAGCCTACATAACCATAATCGGCATCGGCCATTTCGCCGGGGCCGTTTACAATGCAGCCCATAATACCGATCTTCAGCCCTTTTAAATGACTGGTACGGCTGCGGATCATTTGCGTGGTTATCATCAGGTCAAACAGCGTACGGCCGCAGCTTGGGCAGGAAATATATTCCGTTTTGGAGATACGCGAGCGCGTAGCCTGCAAAATACCGAAAGCGGTAGAAGTGATCACCCTGGTTTCCACCTGCGGACTGTCGATCCATATCCCATCGCCGAAACCATCAACCAGCAGCGCGCCCATATCGGTAGCGGCATACAGTTGCAGGTTTTGCGTTTTGATTTCGGAGTTTAGCGCTTCGTCAAAAGCATAATCACGTTTTATAATTACAGGAACATCCAGCCCCAGTTCTTCCATTTTAAAGAAGAACGAACGCTGATCCGTCATGCCGGTTACCGAGTCGGTTTCCAAAACAAAAACCAGCGATTGGTCGAAAGGCAATGCGCCAAATTCATCCGAATCTATATCGGCAGCTTTAAGCTTCACAAGGTTTAAGGCCGAAGAACGGTCATTCGCTTCAATATATTCCTTTAAGGTGAACAAAGGATGGCACATGGTCTTGTCTGCCAGCTTTTGCCAGGTTGAATAATTATAAAGCTGTTTCAGGTTACCCGGAGGATTAAAAGACGGCAACTGATCGGCGAAATAAACAAAGTCGACCGACTGCTCGGCCATGTTGTATTTATCAGGCAGGGGTGCATATAAATAACCTGCATCGCCCAAAATAGCCGGGTCTTTCAGGTTCTTATCAGAAAGATCGACTACTACCCTCGGCACCATGTGTCCGCCAATAAAGGCGTTAGCCTCATAAGTATGGCGACGCTTGTATTCGTAGGATGAATGGTGAGCAGTAAATGGTGAGTAGAGTGTAGTTTGAATACTGTGTTTTTCAGCTTTCGGCCTCTCGCTTTCAGCTTTTCGCTTAACATATCTGTTTACCAGCGCAATGGCCACAGGCGCTTCGGCCTCGGGTTCTTCAGTTAATGATACGCGAACGGTATCGCCCAGGCCGTCTTCCAGTAAGGTGCCAATTCCCACTGCCGATTTAATCCGGCCGTCCTCGCCATCGCCGGCTTCAGTAACGCCGAGGTGCAGCGGGTAATTCATGCCTTCGGCAACCATAGTTTCAACCAGCAGTCTGTAGGCCTGCACCATCACCTGCGCATTGCTCGATTTCATCGAGATCACGAGGTTATAATAATTCAATGATTCGCAGATCCTGATAAACTCCATCGCCGATTCCACCATGCCCTGCGGGGTGTCGCCGTAACGACTCATGATCCTGTCGCTCAGCGAACCATGGTTGGTACCTATGCGCATGGCGGTGCCGTATTCTTTACAAATACCTACCAGGGGTGCAAACTTTTTGTAGATGCGTTCCAGTTCGCCCTGGTATTCAGCATCGGTATAATCTATCTGGTCGAAACGTTTTTTATCGGCATAGTTACCGGGGTTCACGCGCACCTTTTCAACAATACGTGCGGCAACTTCGGCGGCATTGGGGGTAAAATGGATATCGGCCACCAGCGGCACGGTATAACCTCGTGCACGGAGCTGTTTTTTTATTTCGGCTAAATTTTGTGCTTCCTTAATGCTGGGAGCGGTAATGCGCACATATTCGCAGCCGGCATCAACCATGCGGATGCTTTGCTCAACGGTACCGATGGTGTCCATGGTATCGGTAGTGGTCATGCTTTGAATGCGGATGGGGTTATTGCCGCCCATAGGCACATCGCCAATGGTAACCTCGCGGGTCACAAACCGCGAATAGTCGGTGAGCGAATTACAATAACGGCCTTGCAGCACTTTAACAGCTTCGGTATCCATGCTGCAAAAATACGAATTTGTTTAGGTTGTTGTAAGGTTGGAAAGTTGAAAGGTTGTAATGTTTGTTGATTACAGACTTGCAGGGATTGTGTCTCCACAACCATCCACCAGGCGGCCTGTGAGACACAGGCCGGGGTGAGAAACAATTACCTTTTCTTCGCGGTCTCTGTGAATCGCTCCGTGTCTCCGTGGTTTTTTAACCACAGAGTTCACAAAGAAGGCACAGAGAAACAAAGAAATAAGATTCCTACAATTCTTTCCGCATCACATAATCATTCATCCAATACGGGCCGATAGGAATATCCTCCTCATAAGCCACCGCAAACCCCATCTTTTCATAAAAGTTTTTGGCTTTGTTGTAGCGGTTCACATTCAGATCGAGCGTATGCTTGCCGGCTTCAATGGTTTTATTCATCACCTCGTTTATTAACACTTTGCCGTAGCCTTTGCCCTGCGTTTCGGGCAGGCAGTAAAGTTTATGTAGCTTGTAGATTTCGGGGTTCTCTTCGCGCGGGGAATAGCCGGCAAAAGCTACCGGTTTATCTCCTTCAATCAATAAAAGGTAAGTTTGAGCACCGGTTTGCAGTTGTGCAGTTATTTTCTCGGTCGAATAAATTTCATTCAGCATAAAACTGATCTGCTCATTTTCTAAAATTGGCGAGTACGATGGCCACCATGTCCGCTCGGCAAGGTCAATAATAATAGCCACATCGTTCAATGTAGCTTGTTTAATAATGTAGCTCATATTAAAATTAAAGCTGCAACAGCATTTTTTAGCTTAACAGGTTGTTAATGATTTTCTTCGGGGTCTATCTTTGCCGCTGCAAAGCTGCTTAACTGTCCCACTCCAAAATATTCCTCTAACTCGGTTAACGTTGATGAGTTGGTGGCAATGTCTTTAATGATCACGCCTTTCTCCATCAGCAAAATGCGGTCGCAAACATCGGTAATGTGGTTAAGGTCGTGGCTGGAGATCAGGGTGGTAACGCCTTTGTTTTTATTCAGATCTTTTACAATGCTTTTCAGCCTGAACTGCGTGCTCGGGTCGATATTGGCGAACGGTTCGTCCAGCATCAGCAGTTCCGGGTTTTGCAGCAGGCACGAGGCTACGCCAACCTTGCATTGGTTACCTTTCGACAGGTCGCGGATGTATTTGCCTTTCTTCAGTATCTCGCCGTTGAAAAAGTCGGTAATGTTGTTCAGAAAATCATCTACATGTGCATGGCTTTGCTGATGCAGTCCGCCAATAAAATAAAAATATTCCTCGGGGGTAAGGTAATCTATCAGGAATCCTTCATCCAGGTAGGATGCAGTGTAAGTTTTCCAGTTTTCATGCCCGGCTACCACCTCATCTTTTGACAGAACTTCACCGGCCTCGGGCCTGATCAAATCGAGCATCATCCGGAATAAGGTGGTTTTACCCGCTCCGTTATTGCCCACCAGGCCAACGCTTTCGCCCTTCCTGATTTCCAGGTGCGGAACATTTACAACCGTTACGCCGTTATATATCTTCTTAAGGTTATTTACTGTTATCATAGTTATTTATTTCTGAAGCCTTCGGCAATTGCATACCGTTTAGTGTAAAAATCTTTTTCCAGTTTCTTTATCCAGAATGGGCGGGTAAAAATGAATACCAATCCGGTTGCCGCCAGTAAAACAAGGCCGATATCGCCATGATGAAATATGGCCAGCGGACCGTATATCACAAACGGCGTTATCAACAGCGGGAACGACAATATCCACTGATTGCCGCTTATGCCCTCCCAGTTAAATGCCGCGCCTTTTGACAGATCGATGCGTTTGTAGTTACGGTTGGCAAAGAACAATACGATAGTTGTATTAACACCGATGTTCCACAGGAACATGATAATTTCGATAAGCAGCGTTTTCCATCCGTAATAAACATAGGGAATGGTAAGCACGAAGAAAAAAGCCGATACAACGGTAAACATTAAATACTTGGCCCTCAAAAAATCAGAGAATTTAACCTTGCTCACCAGTAGCCCGTCGAAATGTGAGGCCTGCCATGCAAACATAAACTGACCGTAATTAATAATAAATATCCCGGTCATGAACATGCTGGCGAAAACCTTCGAAACATCGGTATTCATCTTTGGGTTGGTATAAAAATACAGGCCGTACAACATAAAGAACAAGCCCATAATAAAAGCTGATTTCGACCTTTTGTTGCGGAATACCAGCTTCAGTTCGTTCGCCGCCAGGTCGCCCACGTTGCCAAAGCGGTTCAGGAAGGGATATTCGGTGCTGCTTTTGTATTTAGCGGCTTTGCGCGAGCCGAGTTCCTCGAGGTAGAGGTTGTCTTTTAAATAAAGGAAGTTAAGATAGTACATTACAGAACCGAGTAAGACCGGAACAAGCGCCAGCGCCGGGTGGGTAACCAAACTTCCGAAAAACCGGTACGAGAACTGGCGGATAGAAAACAGGTGCCACAGAAAATCCGACAAACCGATTAATATAATGGCTACCGCTGCGATCAGGAAGATCCAACCGTTCAGGTTGCTTTTCCTTTTTAGGTATAGCGCAAAATAATTATTGAATACCGTAAAACCGGCCAGCGAAATAATAAATGCCAGCGCCGGCAATGCGCCTGAATCGGTAATGATGATCTTGATGATAAACGGCACAAATAGCACGAATGGCCAGAGATTGAATACCGAAAATAGCGCCGTGAACGTGAGGTATTTTACTATCGAATTGCGTTTGATAGGCAATTGAAGGTAAGGCTGTACCCGCAACGTTGGCAGTTCCTGCAGCTGCAGGCGCAAAAAGAGATCGATAAGGAAATACAGAAAGATAATTCCGCAGAAAGATACCATTAGGTCTTCTTTGGGGAATGCTTTTGCCAGAAAAGTATTTAAAAAGAACCCGAGCAAAAGAATAACAATAAACAAGTAAAGGATAAGCAGCCCCATCACTACACGTACCGCAATGCTTTTGCCTGTATTTTTTGATCGCCAGAAAGCTTTTAACTCGTGCCGAAGAAAGGTTAACGTCATTGATTTGGGAAAGAATTAATTGATTGGTAATGATAGTTAAAAAAGCAGAAGCTTGTATCCTGCGGCAGGTAAAAACCGCGAAATTTTTAAATATTCAGTACTTATACCTGTCGCCCCAAAGTTTTTTTAACTTCTCTTTTGATTCATTTTCCCGTGCATTGTTACCCGGCTCGTACAATTTTGTGCCTTTAATGGCATCGGGCAGAAAGTCGAGATCGACGAAATTATTTTCGTAACTGTGGGCGTATTTATAATCCTTACCATAGCCTATGTTTTTCATGAGCCGGGTAGGCGCATTACGCAGGTGCAGCGGCACAGGCAGATCGCCGGTTTGCTTTACCATGGCCATTGCCGCACCGATAGCCGTGGTAGCCGAATTGCTTTTTGCCGATGTGGCCAGGTAAATGGCCGTTTGCGAGAGGATCAACTGCGACTCGGGCATCCCGATCTTGTTTACTGCCTCAAAGCAGCTTTGTGCCAGCAGCAGCGCATTCGGATTGGCATTGCCAATATCTTCCGATGCCAGGATGAGCATGCGCCGGGCAATAAACAACGGGTCTTCGCCGCCAACTATCATCCGCGCCAGCCAGTACACCGCGGCATTGGGATCGCTCCCCCGCATCGATTTGATGAAAGCCGAAATAATATCGTAATGCTGCTCGCCGGTTTTATCATATAGCGCCATGTTTTGCTGCACATGCGCCAGAACGGCATCGTTGGTTATGATTACTTTTTTGCCGCCTAAGCCGTTCACCAGCAGCTCAAAAATATTGAGCAATTTACGGGCATCGCCTCCTGAGAGCCGCAACAACGCTTCGTTTTCTTTAATGACGATATTCTTTTTCTGTAACTCTTCATCCTCCATCATCGCTTTGTGAAGCAGGCCCATCAGGTCGCTCTCTTCCAGCGGCTGCAGAATATAAACCTGACAACGTGATAGTAACGCGGAGATGACCTCGAACGACGGATTTTCGGTTGTAGCGCCAATAAGGGTGACAATGCCCCGTTCCACTGCACCAAGCAATGAATCTTGTTGTGATTTGGAGAAGCGGTGAATTTCATCGATAAACAGTACAGGCAGAGTCTGTCCGCCCGATTTTAGCAGCGCTGCCTTTTCAATCACTTCGCGCACATCCTTCACGCCCGAATTAATGGCGCTTAACGAAAAAAAAGGCCTGTCTAAAGTTTGCGAAATGATATAAGCCAGCGTGGTTTTACCCACTCCCGGCGGCCCCCAGAAGATCATTGATGGCAGCGCGCCCGATTCAATGGCTTTGCGCAAAACCGCGCCCGCACCCACCAGGTGTTTCTGCCCTGCATAATCATCCAGGTTTTTGGGGCGCATGCGCTCGGCTAATGGCGGCAGGTTATTCATGAAAAGTAAAATTGAGAAAAATAGAAACTAAATCCTAATATTTTTAGCAGGATGGTCTGTGAGAATAACAGGAAGCTTTGGGTAATGTTTTACCAACGCCAGACGCAGGTTAGAGAAGGCCGTTTTCAGTAAGTATTTGTACAAGGGTTACATCAGAAATATCCGACTGTTCAGATTTGTCGTAAATCGACAAGAGGAAAATCTGTTCTTTTATAATTTTTACGCAGGTTATTACTCTTGACCCGCCCGACTTTCCTTTACCCTTTGAACTTATTCTCATTCTCACTTTATAACAGTCTCTGCCTAAGCTATTTCCCTGAAATGGGGATTCTATGAGACTGTTAACTAATTCCGAAAGATCTGCTTTTATAGAGGGATATTTTTTGGCTAACCGTTTTAATTCACGGCCGAAATTAGGGGAAACGCTTACTTTAAAGCTCATTTAGTAATTCTTCTACCGGTCTGAATTCTAATTTGCCTTCTTCTTCAAGTTTCAATTCAACAAAGCCTTGTTTGATGTTTTCAAGTATTTCTTTTTGCTCTTCCGTCAACTGCGCTTCGGTCATTTGCACCGGTTCAACTATTTTCACAAAGTTTAATGAACGCATTAATTTTATGAAAAATGAGTATTTGCTTTCCGGTACGTTAATGGTTACCTGTTTCATCGTCTAAATCAAACTTATACAAATATAACAACAAATTATATAATGTTATTTTTGATGAATTATTACATCAATCAGATTTGTGACCACCAAGTTTACCCAAGCCCAATTTCATCCCCTTTGCGATCAGCTCGCCGCTGCAGATGCCCATCTTCAGGCTATCATAGCCGATTACGGTTACCCGCCATTCTGGTCACGTCCAAACACGTTCGAAACTTTGGTGCACATTATTTTGGAGCAGCAGGTATCACTGGCCTCGGCCTTATCGGCACTCAATAAACTGAAGGAGCGGCTTGGCGAACTAACCCCGGCGCGCTTATTATTGCTTACTGATGAAGAAATGCGCGCCTGCTACTGCAGCCGTCAAAAAACGGTTTATATCCGGTATTTGGCAGAGGCATTATTGAGCGGTCAGCTTAAGTTAGATGAGCTGGAAAATATGCATGATGACGAAGTCCGCGCCAAACTCACGTCTCTTAAAGGCGTTGGCAACTGGACTACCGATATCTACCTCATTTTTGTTCTAAAGCACCCGGATATTTTTCCAATTGGCGACCTGGCAGCAGTTAATGCCCTGAAGCGTGTAAAAGGGCTTCCCGCAGACATTACAAGGGAGCAGGTGCTTGAAGTAGCCGCGCAATGGCAGCCCTACCGCACTATAGCCACTATGCTGCTGTGGCATTACTATTTATCGGCGCCTAAAAAGAAAGGCTTATAAAAAATTTTACCGGCTCCGTGCAACGTATCGCAATAATTTTAAGTCTGATAGACAAACAAACTTAAAATTATGAAAACAGCACTAACCTTATTTATAGTTGCCTGCCAAAGCGTTGTCGCATTGGCGCAGGATGGCGATAAAAAGCCTTATCTTACTAAATCATTGGCTAACGATGCTATTAGCAGTGTGGTGGTCTCAACCTCGGCCGGCGGCATTTATGTAAATGGTGAACAAGGAGAATCTCCGCGCATCGAAGTTTATATCCGCGGAAACAATAATCGCGAGCTTTCCAAAGAAGAGATCGAAAAGAAATTGGCCGACGATTACGATATGAATATTGCGGTGAATGGTCATGAACTTACCGCTACCGTGAAACAAAAGAAGAAGCTAAATTTCAACTGGAACAACTCCATGAGCATTTCCTTCAAAATTTACGTACCGCAGCAGGTAAATACCAATCTGCACACCAGTGGCGGCGGTATCGATCTGAATGACCTGAAAGGCACCGAAACCTTCAGCACCAGCGGCGGCGGTCTGCACATTAATAAGCTTGTGGGCACGGTTCATGGCCGTACCAGCGGCGGTGGTATCGATGTGTCAAATTCATCTGAAGATATAGACCTGAGCACCAGCGGCGGCGGTATCAAAGCCGAAAACTGCAAAGGAAAGATCAGGCTGATCACCAGTGGCGGCGGTTTAGAGTTAAATAACCTCAGCGGAAATATTGTTGCCCATACCAGCGGCGGGGGCGTTAACGGTCATGATATTGAAGGCGAACTGGTTACCGGTACATCAGGTGGCGGCATCGATTTGAAAAACATGAGCTGCAGCCTGGAGGCCAAAACCAGCGGCGGCAGCCTGAATGCCGACATGAAGCAATTAGGCAGCTATTTAAGATTGGTTGCAACTTCGGGCAATATCGACGTAAATCTGCCGTCAAAAAAAGGACTTAACCTAACCGTGAGAGGCGAAAGCGTTCACCCGTCTAAAATTGAAGGCTTTAGTGGCGACTGGAGCGAGCACCGCATTAACGGCAGCGTAAATGGCGGCGGCATCCCCGTAGAAGCCAGCGCATCAAGCGGCGATGTGAATATCAGGTTCAATTAATAGTAATCAGACAGAAAAATAAGATGCCTCAAATCGAATGATTTGAGGCATCTTATCGAAATATGACTGCGAACAGGACTTATTTGATCAATTTTTTAAGCGTCGCCAATAATTCATCACCTTTTATATTTTTTGCGACGATTTTACCATTAGGGTCTATGAGATAATTGGCCGGGATATCATAAACATAATATTTCATCGAAACGCCATTACCCCATTGTCGTAAATCTGAGAGTTGGGTCCAGTTAAGGCCGTCTTGTTTGATAGCCTTGAGCCAGGGGCCTTTTTCTTTATCGAGCGAGATCCCTAAAATTGCAAAATTACTGCTATCGAGCTGCTGAACAGCTTTAACAATATTGGGATTATCTGCCCGGCATGGCACACACCACGAAGCCCAAAAATCAATAAGCAAATATTTGCCTTTAAAATCAGAAAGTTTTACAAGCTTACAAGCCGTATCTGCCTGCGCAAATTCCGGTGCCTTGCTACCAACAAACAGGCTATCTATCCTATATTTCAATTCCCGCCCCCAAATGTTGCGGGTAAGGTTTACAGGCATGGTAGCAAACACCTGTTTAACTTCCGCCTCTGTAATAGTTTGTTCCGATCCATTATATGCGCTGTATAGCAAATAAGTGTTTAAAAACGAAGCCGGATGTATGCGTATCCAATCTAAGGCCAACCTTGTGTACTGTTTGTCATTGAGATCGGCCAGGTCGTCCATCTTTTTTCTTTTTGTCGCTAAGGTATCGGCATCTTTATTTTTCTTCTTCGCATAGCTAAAGTAGTCCAGGCTAACCTTATGGTATTCTAAATTAATGGGATTGTTCTTTAACTGATTTATAAATTGATCGTTTTCATCGGCCATTAAATTACCGGCTATGGTTACATTGACCAACGAAGAATCTGCGAGTGTAACATTGGCAACGCCCGGCTGCAAATAAAGCCGTGCATGGTGTTTGCCAACAGTTAAAAAGTAATATTCCCCGCTATCGTCAACAAGCTTAAATTCAAACCGGCCACTCTCAACGAAGGTACTGTCAGTTTCCGGTTTACCATCAGAAAAGCGCCTTGGCTTTACCCGCTCGATCATAACTTTAGTACCGTTCTTTAACAAAGGTGCGTTACCATTTATGGTCAAATTGGTTTGCGCACCCGCTATCAAGGGAATCGATAACAATAAAAGCAGTGTTCTTAATCTCATCTTTTAATAGAAATGATAAAAAACTTATAAACCATTAAAGTATTTGCATTTAACGGTTCATAAGTAAATACTAAATTAACCTTGACATCTCATTCGACTTGGGCAAAGCTCACTTGAGTCATCTTTACAGGTTTCGCCGTCTGGGCAATCGCGATCGACGGTACAGTTACCTTTGCATCCAGGGGCCATATTTCCCCCTAAAACCTCCTGCATTTCAGCACGGGTTAATTTTACCAATTTGTCCATTACTAAAAATATATTAAATAATTACTAAAGCCGTAACCACGCCCCGGCAATTTGCGGTATGTATTGTTCAAGTGCATACTTCTTTCTCTTTTATCAAAAGCTCGTTAATGTTGTCCGGTCAAAAAAGTCGTGGCAACAATTTCTGATATAAATTATCGGCTGTGTTTTACTCTAAAGATAGTTCCGGTATTAAATAAAAGGGTGATACGGTTTATTGGCAGCTAATTTACACATGGTATTTTAGAAAACAAGAAATATCAACCGGACTATTAAATTAACAGATAAGTTCAGATTTGCGCATCCCTGCAACTTATTGCAATTTGCATTGTATATTATTGGCATGATCACAAAGGGGCAGCAAGTTATCCGCGATTGGTACCGGCAAAAGAACTGGGAACAATTTCCGTTTCAGCAGGAAATGGAGGAGGTTTATTTGCGGGGCTTTTCGGGTTTGCTGAATGCGCCTACAGGCAGCGGCAAAACCTTTGCGCTTTTTTTGCCCTTCCTGGCCGGTTTCATCAACAAGCACCCTGATACTTATACCACGCAAACCAACAATGGCCTGCTGATGCTTTGGATCACCCCGCTGCGCGCGCTTACCAACGATATCCGAAAGGCAATGCAGGAAGTGTGCGACGATCTCGGCCTGCCCTGGCGGGTGATGACCCGTACAGGCGATACCTCCGCAGCAGAAAAACAGGCATTGAAAAGAAAGCTCCCCGAAGTATTGCTCACCACCCCCGAAAGCCTGCACCTGATGCTGGCCCAGAAAGAATACCCCAAACTATTTAAAAGCCTCGAAGTAGTGGTGATTGACGAATGGCACGAACTATTAGGCACCAAACGCGGCGTACAGGTTGAACTGGGATTGAGTAAGTTGAAGGTTTTATCAATTGGCAGTTCTCAGTTGGCAGTTAGCAATACGAAAGACTGTACAAAACTGCCCACTGCGAACGGCTCACTGCAAACTCAAAACTGCCCACTGCCCACTGCCCGCTGCCAACTCAAAATATGGGGTATCAGCGCAACCATCGGCAATTTGGAGCAGGCGGCCGAAGTGCTTTTAGGAAATGATTTTCCTTCGGAGCAGATCCGCATGGTGCGGGCCAATCTGGACAAAAAGCTGCTGATCCAATCTATTATTCCCGAAAACATTGAGAATTATTCGTGGGCGGGGCACATTGGTTTAAAGCTGCTGCCGCAGGTAATGGAACTGGTGGCGCAAAGCAAAACCACGCTGATATTTACCAATACGCGGTCGCAGTCGGAGATCTGGTATCATGCCATTTTGGATAATTACCCGGAATATGCCGGTATTATGGCCATGCACCACGGCTCGCTGGATAATGAGCTGCGCAACTGGGTAGAGCAAGCCTTACATGCCGAGGCGTTAAAGGTGGTAGTGTGCACATCGAGTCTTGATTTAGGGGTCGATTTTCGTCCGGTGGATACCGTGGTGCAGGTGGGCAGTCCGAAGGGTGTTGCCCGTTTTATGCAGCGGGCGGGCCGGAGCGGGCATGCGCCGGGCGAAGTATCGAAGGCCTGGTTTGTGCCTACGCATTCGCTCGAATTACTGGAAGGGGCCGCATTAAAACAGGCCATCAGGGCGGGCATTTTTGAAAGCCGCGATCCGATGCTGCTTACCATGGATGTGTTGATCCAGTATATGGTTACACTGGCGGTTTCCGATGGTTTTCGCGCCGACGAGTTGTTTAAAGAAGTAAAAACCACCTACGCCTTTGCCGACCTTACCTGCCGGGAATTTAACGAACTGCTCGATTTCATTACCAGCGGCGGCAAAACGCTGGCGCAGTACGACGAATTTTTAAAGGTCGAAATAGAAGACGGCCTCTTTAAAGTGAATAGCCGCCGCGTGGCCATGCGGCACCGGCTAAGTATCGGCACTATTACCAGCGAACTGAGTATCCGGGTAAAATGGCTGAGCGGCGGCAGTTTGGGCACCATCGAGGAATCGTTCATCTCCAAACTGAAACCAGGCAACGTGTTCTGGTTTGCGGGGCGGAGTCTGGAGTTTATCAAGGTGAAGGATATGTCGGCCTTTGTAAAAAAATCGAACAGGACCAAGGGATTGATACCCAGTTGGGCCGGCGGACGGATGCCGTTATCATCACAGCTTTCGGCGGTATTTCGCGATAAACTCGACGAGGTGGCGCATGGCATTGAACAGGACATAGAAGTAAAGGCGCTGAAACCGCTGTTCGATCTGCAAATGCAATTATCGCATCTGCCGCAAAGCCACGAGTTTCTGATCGAGTCCTTCAAATCGCGCGAGGGGCATCACCTGTTGTTTTACCCTTTCGAGGGCAGGCTGGTGCACGAGGGGATGGCATCGCTGCTGGCTTATCGCATCAGCAAAATAAAACCGGCAAGTTTCTCTATTGCTATGAACGATTATGGGTTTGAACTGCTTACCGATGAGGATATTCCTATCGAACAGGCGTTGGAAGACGCTTCATTCTTCTCGTTAGATAACCTGATCGATGATATTCAGCACAGTCTTAACGCCAATGAAATGGCCCGGCGGCGGTTCAGGGATATTGCGCATATTGGCGGGTTGATATTTACCGGTTACCCTGGTCAGCAGATCAAGAACAAACACCTGCAGGCCTCAACGTCGTTGTTGTTCGAAGTGTTCAGCGAGTACGAGCCCGACAACCTGCTGGTGCGGCAGGCTTATAACGAAGCGCTGGCCTTCCAGTTAGAAGAATTCAGGCTGCGGATGGCCCTGCAGCGCATCGCCACACAAAATATCATCCTCAAAAAAATAGAACGCCCTACACCCTTTGCGTTTCCGATAATGGTAGACAGTCTCGGCCGTGAACGCCTCACCACCGAAAGTCTGGAAGAGCGCATCGCCAAAATGGCCCGTCAATACGGAGCAGACGAGGTTTGGGAAAATTCAGAACGCCAGGAGAATAAAAAGCCCCGTAAGCCAGGTATTGTACGAAAGAAAGGCTTTTAATTTAGTTTTGAGTTAGTGAATTAGTGAGTGGTGAATTAGTGATTTTGTAATGCCGTTTCTTAGCAATTTTTTATTACTAACTCACCACTCACTAACTCACCACCCCGCTAATTCAAAACTTGTAACAACCCTGCGCGTTATTCAATCTAATTCGTAAATTCACATTTAATAATTTCCGTTTTACGGAAAGGGCATCTAAACTCTAAATTTAAGAATATGAAAAACTTACTGATCATACTGGGCATAGTTATAGTTATATGCCTTGTTGGCTCGTGCAGCTATAACGGAATGGTATCAAAAGATGAGGTTGTTAAAGCAAAATGGGGCACTGTACAATCGCAATACCAACGCCGCAGCGATCTGATACCTAACTTGGTTGCCACCGTAAAAGGCGCCGCCAATTTTGAAAAAAGCACCCTGGTTGAGGTTACCGACGCCCGCGCAAGAGCAACTTCCATACAGGTTGACCCTACCAAGCTTGATCCTGAAACAATTCAAAAATATCAGGCCGCGCAAGGGCAGTTGAGCACTGCATTAGGCCGCCTGCTGGTAGCATCCGAAAATTATCCGCAGCTGAAAGCGAACGAAAACTTCAGCGCTTTGCAGGTCCAGCTGGAAGGTACCGAAAACCGCATTAACGTGGCGCGTATCGACTTCAACACAGCAGTGCAGGACTATAATACCTCGATCCGTTCGTTCCCTGCGGTTATTACTGCCAAATTATTTGGTTTTAGTCCCAAAGGTAGCTTTGCTGCGGAAGCGGGAGCAGAAAAAGCGCCGAAGGTTGCATTTTAATTTATTGAATTAATGAGTTAGTGAATTATTGATTAAGGGAACGGATCGATAATTAGCAATTGATAAATACCATAATCAATAATTCAGTAACTCACTAATTCAATAATTCAGTAACTCAACAATTCAATCATTAACAGATGGCCATATTTAGCGAAGAAGAACAACAGCGGTTGCGGGTAGCGATTGAAGAGGCCGAGAAGAACACCTCGGGACAAATGCGGGTTTGTATTGAAAAAACCTGTAACGAAGACGTGCTCGATCGCGCTGCCAGGTATTTCCATCAGCTGGATATGCATAAAACCAGGCTGCGTAACGGCGTGCTGATCTATGTGGCCACTGTCGACCGTAAGTTTGCCATTATAGGTGATGCCGGCATCAATAAAGTGGTGCCCGATAATTTTTGGGACGATACCAAAGAAGAAATGCTGAAACACTTTAAATATGGGAATCTGATAGATGGCATTGTAAAGGGCATCACCATATCGGGCGAACACCTTAAAAAGTATTTCCCGCATCAAACTGATAGCAAGAACGAACTATCGGACGATGTAGCCTTTATGGACGGCGAATAAAAGAACAGATCATGTTAAAGAAACTCATTTTATTCATCAATCTGCTTATTATCGGTTTTGCTGCCGCGGCGCAGGAATTGCCCGAAAAGCCGAATACGCTGGTTACTGATTATACCAACACGCTGCAGGACGAGCAAAAAGCCTTACTGGAACATAAGCTGGTGATGTTCGATGATTCTACGTCAACACAAATTGCTGTAGTGATCATTAAATCGACCGGTGCGTATGATATTAATGAATATACGCAAAAACTAGGCCGGGCATGGGGCATTGGTCAGAAGGGAAAGAATAACGGTATCGTTATACTGGTAGCTTTAGCCGACCGCAAGGTATCAATCCAAACCGGGTATGGTGCCGAGGGAGCTGTTCCGGATGCTATTACCCATGAAATTATTCAGAATGATATTACGCCCCGTTTTAAAGAAGGCAACTATTACGCAGGGCTCAATGACGGCACCAGCAGCCTGATCAAATACATGAAAGGCGAATACAAAGCCGGGGCGAAAAAGAACAAGGATTCGGACGGTGGTGGCGCTGCGGGCTTTGTGATCATTATTGTCGTGGTGATATTGATCATCATATTCCGCAACCGCCGTGGTGGCGGCGGACAGATCATCGGCAGCCGCGGTAGCGCAAGTCCGTTCTGGTGGTTTCTGGCCGGCAGTATGCTGGGCCGGGGCAGCGGCGGTTGGGGTGGTTTCTCCAGCGGCGATGGCGGCTTCGGTAGTTCTGACGGCGGCTCATCCGGTGATTCGGGCGGCTTTGGTGGTTTCGGCGGCGGCGATTTTGGCGGCGGCGGCTCGAGCGGAAGCTGGTAAGTTTGAGGAGTTCATAGTTAATGGATCATAGTTCATGGTGAAAAAGGGCTGTCATGCTGAGGTACAAGCTTGCACTGAGGTTCCCGAAGCGAAGCATGAGCGCCGGGCTTGTACGCTATGCTTAGCGCGCGGACATTGGACATTGCGCAAGTCGCCCTTCGACAAGCTCGGGATGACATCCGCCTGCACGTTCAATTTAACTTGTCATGGGTAGGCACAAGCTTGTACTGAGGTTCCCGAAGTGAAAGATGAGCGCGGGAAATATGCGCTTAGCACACGGGCATTGGCCCTTGCGCGCGTCGCCCTTCGACAGGCTCAGGGTGACAACCTTTCGCACGTTTCGAAATAAGTTATCATTATACCGTGCGATATTTATAAATCCGAAATCGAACATCCGATATCCGAAATCAAAAATCTATTTTAGCCTTGGTTCTACCATGAACCATGAACTATGAGCCACGAACTAACCTGGAAAACGCTTTCTTCCCATTATATCCACAAAGGCCCCTGGGCTACCCTCCGCACCGACCGTTGTGAAATGCCAGATGGCCGCATAGTTGAAGATTATTATGTTTTAGAATATTCCAATTGGGTAAATGCCGTTGCGCTTACCGGGGAGGGGAAAATTATTCTCGTTCAGCAGTATCGCCATGCGGCAGGCATCGTATCTACCGAACTTCCCGGCGGAGTGGTTGAGGATGGAGAATCGGCGGTGGAAGGGCTGCGCCGTGAGTTGCTGGAAGAAACGGGCTATCAGTTTGATGATTTTGAATTACTGTGCGTCATCTACGCCAATCCGTCTACCGCAAATAACTATACCTCATGCTACCTCGCCCGCGGCGGCAAAAAAATACAGGATCAAAATTTAGATGAACATGAAGAACTGATCGTAAATACTTATACCGTCGACGAGGTAAAACAGCTGCTTGCCGAAAACAAAATAGCCCAGGCATTGCATTGCACCGGGCTATTCTATGCGTTAGCGAAGCTGGGCGTTTAAGCTTTAACCTTTCAGCTTATTTCTGCGTAACCACCAGTTTCCTGATCACGTTATTATTTTGATCGGCTACGTAGATATTGTTATTAGCATCAACGGCTATGGCCTGCGGGTTGTTGAAACGGGCTGTAGTACCGTCGCCGTTTACAAAGCCGGTAAGGTTTGCACCTCCGGCCAGGATCAGTAATACATTCGAGGTAGTGCATTCCAGTATGCGGCCGCCTTCATCGGCCACAAAAATATTTCCTGCTTTATCAAGCGCTATGCCTGCCGGGAAGTTCAGCAAATCTGGTTGAGACGGTCCGCCGGCAACGGTAGTAACCACACCGTCGGGCGTAACCTTACGGATGGCATTATTGCCCTGATCGGCTACGAAAAGGTTGCCTGTCGCATCGATAGCTATACCATGCGGATTTCTGAATTGAGCGGCTGAACCGGTTCCATTTAAAAACCCGGGACTGTGTACACCGGCAAGCGTAGTAACAACTCCCGCCGGGGTGATCTTACGGATAACATGGTTACCGAAATCAGCCACGAATATATTGCCTGAACCATCGATAGCCAGGCTTGACGGGTTATTGAACAATGCAGATGTGCCGGTTGCGTTGGCGTACCCCGCGCTGCCGCCGCCCGCGAAGGTGCTGACCACTCCCGCTGCGGTAATTTTGCGGATAACGTTATTGCCTAAGTCGGCCACATAAAGGTTGCCCTGCGCATCGGCAACAACGCCGTTAGGACCATAGAACTGGGCGGTGAGCGCGTTGCCCTCTGTATAACCAATGGTACCATCGCCTGCTATGGTTTTGGTAGTTCCGTCGGCAGTAGCCATACGGATGAGGTGATTGTATGTGTCGGCTATATAAAGGTTGCCGGCGGCATCCACACTAACACCCTGTGGATTGTTGAACATACTTGCGGTGCTTATGCCATTAGCAAAGCCCTGAGTGCCGTTACCTGTAAAAGTTGTTACCGCTGTAGTGAAGCCGTTGCTGCCCGACACTGTTGCGAATGTTACCACAGAGCCATAAGCGGTTCCTGAACTATTGGTTGCGTAGGCCCTTAAATAATAGGTGGTGTTGGCAGTAAGACCGGTAAGATCGCTCGAAAAATCAAGCGGGAAGGCTGAGGCGGAGCTAACAAGTGTGCCCACAACCTTAGTATCGGAGGTAGTTGGTGTTTTATTGGTTGTGCTGTAAACAACACCTGTTTCGGTAACGGTACTGGTACCGGGATCGGATATGGTGCCGCCGCTTTGTGCCGTGGTAGAAGTAAGGTTAATGATCAGGCCGTTCGTGGCAATAGTTGGCATCGATGCCGTAGGTGTAGTAGTGGTTTTATCTTTCTTACAGCTGGCGGCAACAAACATCAACGATAACAACAGTGCCGGCAGTACAGTATTGCGGAAAGAGAGGAATTTCATGCGAAATATGATAAAGGGTGTAAAATTTATTTCATGCAGCTTGCGCTATGTTTTATCTATACTGCAATATTATAACTACTGATACAGATGTTGAAAATTTTAACAAATATTAACAACAACAACCTGATACCGATGTAAAAAAGCAGTGACGGTGCCGGCAAAGATACAACTAAAAATAAAGCCCGTACAACGCTATTGCTCTTTGCAGCGCTGTACGGGCCAATTCTAATGAATATCTAATATTGAAGGACGGAAAATCTGTCGGGTTACTTCGCCTTTTCGTAACTTTTTGGATCGATGGCGGCAGGCGACCAGTCTTTAAAAAAACCCATTACCTTTTCTTTGCTGTGGCCGGGGCCGTCTTCCAGGTAACCTGAGTTTTGCGTGTGCAGGCGGTTCCCCTTATCGTCGAGCACAATGAACACCGGGAAGCCGAAACGCTGCGGATAGCCCAGCTCGGCAAGCAGTTTTTCGTTCATGTTTTCCTTGCTGTAATTTACATGGACGATCTCGTAGTTATCGCGCACGTATTTATTCAGTTCAGGGTCCTGGGTCACAAGGTTATTGAAACGGATACACCAGATGCACCAGTTGCCGCCAATTTGCAGCAGCACGTTCTTATGCTCGGTTGATGCTTTTTTTACGGCAGCGGCTATGTCGGCTTTGGCATCGGCTTCCGGATGGTATAATTTGGCGGTGTCGGTTAGTTTAACAGCTTTGGTGGCTTCCTGTGCTTTTACACCGAGGCCCAGTATGATGAATGATGAAATGAATAACAGCTTTTTCATATCGATTATGTTTGATATGCTAAAATCCGGAAATTAAATGAGATGTACAAGGCGGATATCAAACGTGGAAGGGGATGTCACCCTGAGCTTCGTCGAGGGGCGACGTGCGCAAAGGCCAATGACCACGTGTCAGGCACAGCGTACAAGCCCGCCCACAGGCTTCTACTCGGTTCAGCATCGGCACCCTTTGAAGTGTGGTTTGTTTGCATAAATGGCGCATCAGCCACTCAGCTTAAGCTATCGCCAATAACTACTGAGCAACGCCCAATGATCAACTAAAAAATCACTTTTCAACAACAATAAACAATTGAAAACTAACGATTTGTCACGTTTTGCTGTATAGGCGGGCCGCTTCTGCACACGGTGTGGAAAACTCCGATATAAATTCCGTTTTATCTCGTGATAGCTTTACGTAAAACACCCCGGGTTTTTTTAAACGTACTGTTCTGCTTACTTCACTTGTATCGACATGGGAGACGACATTTACAACAACACATCTAATGAAAATGCCAAAGGATTGAAAATTGAGCGGCATTTCACAAAAGCGGGGATCAGCGTTTACGATCTTTTTAAGTATGAAAAACGTTCATCGGTTATCCGCAATCCCTCGGGCGACGCGGTATTTGAAATGAACGACGTGGAGGTTCCTGCTTCCTGGAGCCAGGTAGCCACCGATATCCTGGCGCAAAAATATTTCCGCAAGGCGGGCGTGCCTCAATCAGATGGCAGCCTCGGTTCCGAAAAAAGCATCAAACAGGTTGCCGACCGCATGGCCAAATGCTGGACGGATTGGGGTATGCGCTACGGCTACTTCGCCTCGCAAAAAGACGCCGGCATATTTTACGACGAGATTGTTTATACCATTGTAGGCCAGCTGGCGGCGCCGAACTCGCCGCAATGGTTCAATACCGGGCTGCATAATTCATACAAAATTACGGGGAAACCGCAGGGCCATTATTACATCGACCCGGTAACCGAAGAGCTAAGCAAATCAACCTCGGCTTATGAGCGCCCGCAGCCGCACGCCTGTTTTATTCTTTCTGTTGATGACGACCTGGTGAACGAAGGCGGTATCATGGATCTCTTCGTTCGTGAAGCAAGGATCTTTAAATACGGATCGGGCGTCGGCACCAATTACTCGAAGATCAGGGGAGATAACGAGAAATTGTCGGGTGGGGGATATTCTTCGGGCCTGATGTCGTTCCTAAAGATCGGCGACCGGGCTGCCGGAGCCATCAAATCGGGCGGAACCACACGCCGGGCGGCCAAAATGGTATGTCTCGACCTGGATCACCCCGAAATAGAAAGCTTTGTAAACTGGAAGGTTGAAGAAGAGAAAAAAGTAGCCGCGCTGATAGCTGCCGGTTATTCGTCTGATTATGAGGGCGAGGCATACCGCACCGTATCAGGACAAAATTCTAATAATTCGGTACGTATTCCAAACGGATTTTTCAAAGCGCTGAACGACGGTACCAACTGGGACCTGATCAGCAGGATGAGCGGCAAGGCCATCAAATCTATCTCCGCTCAAAAATTGTGGGACGATATTGCATTTGCCGCATGGGCTTGTGCCGATCCCGGTGTACAGTTCGACAGCACCATTAATGAATGGCATACCTGTCCGGAGGGTGGACGCATCAACGCATCCAATCCGTGCTCGGAATATATGTTTTTGGATAACACGGCCTGTAACCTGGCATCCATCAACCTTGCTCATTTCTTTGACCCCAAAACACGCGTATTTGACGTAAAAGGCTTTGAACATGCCTGCCGCATCTGGACGATTGTTTTGGAAATTTCGGTATTGATGGCGCAATTCCCATCAAAAGAAGTAGCGCAATTATCTTATGACTACCGCACACTCGGCTTAGGCTATGCCAATCTCGGCTCGGCTTTAATGGTGAACGGCATTCCGTACGACAGCAATAAGGCCCGCGCTATTGGCGGTGCCATTACCGCTATCATGACCGGTACCGCTTATGCTACCTCGGCCGAAATGGCAAGAGAGCTTGGTCCGTTCAGGCAATACGAAAACAACAAACAGCACATGCTGCGGGTAATGCGCAATCATCGCTACGCGGCTTATAATTCAACAGGAAACTACGAAGGACTGGAAATTGCGCCTCCGGGAATAGATCAGGCCGAATGCCCCGACTACTTACTGTCGGCCGCTTGCAACGCCTGGGATAAGGCCGTTGAAATGGGCGAGCAATTCGGTTACCGCAACGCGCAAACCACCGTTATCGCCCCAACCGGCACCATCGGTTTGGTAATGGATTGCGATACCACTGGCATCGAGCCTGATTTTGCACTGGTAAAATTCAAAAAACTATCGGGCGGCGGTTACTTCAAGATCATTAACCAGGCCGTGCCCGAAGCGCTGAGCAACCTGGGTTACGCCAATCATGAGGTTACAGCGATAGTAAACTATGCCAAAGGCGCGGCCACGCTGAAAGGCGCTCCGCATATCAATATCGAAATCTTAAAAGCCAAAGGATTGACCGACGATGAACTGGAAAAGCTGGATAAAAGCATTATTTCGGCCTTCGAGATCAGCTTTGCCTTTAACGTTTGGACGCTGGGCGAGGAATGCCTGAAACGCCTCGGCTTTACCGCCGAACAATATAACGCGCCCGATTTCAACGTACTGCGTGCGCTCGGTTTCAGCAGAAGAGAAATTGCCGAAGCTAACGAATATGTGTGCGGCACCATGACCATTGAGGGTGCACCGTTCCTGAAATTGGAACACTACCCGATATTCGATTGTGCCAATAAATGCGGTGCCAAAGGCGAGCGTTATATCCACTCGCACGGGCACATCAAAATGATGGCGGCGGCACAGCCGTTCCTGTCGGGCGCCATATCAAAAACTATTAATCTGCCTAACGAGGCTAAGGTTGATGAGATCAAGGATTGCTACGAACTATCGTGGAAACTGGGCCTGAAAGCCAATGCGCTTTACCGTGATGGTTGTAAATTGTCGCAGCCGTTATCTACTAAATCCGACACGAAGGATGAAAAAGAAGAAGTTGCCGAAACACTGGATACCGTTGAGGAAGTTTTAGGCGAGGCAGCCAATGTAAAATTAAGCGATTTAACCAGCGAGCAGGTAATTGAAGCTGCGATGGCGATCATGGAGAAATCGAAAGACACTAACTTTATGCGCCAGCTTTCGGGTGTGGTACAAAAGAAGAGCCTGCCGTTTAAGCGCCGCGGATTTACTCAAAAGGCCACTATTGGCGGGCAGAACGTGTTTGTGCGCACGGGTGAGTATGAAGACGGTACCCTGGGCGAGATCTTTGTGGACATGCACAAGGAGGGCGCTACCTTCCGCTCGCTGATGAACTGCTTTGCCATAGCGGTGTCGGTTGGGCTGCAATACGGGGTTCCGCTGGAGGAATATGTGGAGAAGTTCACCTTTACAAGGTTCGAGCCGGCGGGCATGGTGGTAGGCCATGCAAATATCAGGAGCGCAACAAGTATTATTGATTATATTTTTCGTATGTTAGGGTACGAATATCAGAACCGTACCGACCTTGTTCACGTATTAACAGAACAGCAGGGCATTACCGGTAACCCGCAGATGGACGATGACGATTTTAATGCGGACGAAAGTAATGTATATCAGCCGATGCAAACCACCGCGGTAACAGCGGATAATAACAGTATAAAAAAACAATTTAGTGTCGACCTCAGCATGGGGGTTCAAAGTGACGCACCATCGTGCAACACCTGTGGGCATACCACCGTACGCTCTGGCACCTGCTACAAGTGCCTTAATTGCGGCAATTCGATGGGATGCTCGTAGGATTTCGGAAGCCGGAATTCTGATTTCGGATTTAGTTCTGAGCGAGACATATAAGGGTGATTGGTACCCGTGAAAGAGAAAATGACTAATGACAATTGACCAATGACCCTTTTTTTAAATAGGCGTTTTGTGTTCAGTTTTATAGTTTACTTTAGTTGGCCCCGGAGTAGTTTACCGGGGCTTTTTTGTGCGGTTTAAGGCCGTATTTGTAACTTTTATGTTCGCGTTTAAGCCTTTTATGAGTTTTTTACTCTGTTCAATTAAACCCGGGGAAAACATTTAATAACAAGAACTAAAACTCACAACAGCATGACTAAAACCCAAAGCTCCGGCGCAAGATCGCTGCCGGTATTAACCCTCCTTTTACTCTTTTTCAGCGTATTTAAATGCGCCGCCCAAACCGATACACTTTTTATCAATAACGAAAAGGTGCCCTGCATGGTAACGGAAGTAACACCCGATATGGTGAAATTTATTTTGCCCGGCGAGCAGGCGCTGAACTCCATTTACAGAACCAGCATTCAAAAGATAGTTTTTAAAAGCGGCCGCGTACAAACCTTTCCCGAAGCCAATTATTACAAAAAGATCGCCTCGGTACTGGATTATGATATGGTTACCATAGCGTCTTCTGAAGATGATGTCATGGGTTTACACCAGGTAGCCGAAGTTGCCTCGAAATCGTTCGGTACCGTTGCTTATTCATCGGCTGAAGTTGTACGGGACCGTGCTTATCAAAGGTTAAAAGTTGAGGCGGCCATGTTCGGCGCGAATATAATCCTGGTGACTGCCCAGCATCCCAACGGCTCAGATCTTGCAGAAGGCTCGGCCCCAGGCTATGAACTAACCGGTATTGCCTATGCAGGCAACTTGCCTGATTATGAAAAATTTAAAAAACTGGTAGCCGGAAAAGATAACCTGTCGACCACAGACTTTTATAGGTTAGATCAGTTTACCTTTAACGGTACCCTGGTGCACGATGCCGATACCAAAGCTTTTAAGATCTATAACCTGAAGAACGAAAACGGCATTGTAAAAATAGAAGCCGACCTGGAAGGCGAAAAAAAGGTACATGCCTTTCAACTGGTAAGTTTCGACGATGCCGGATTTAACATAGCCTATATGTTCAACAATACCACTCACAACATAAGGGTAGTGTGGTAGCAGCAATTAAATAAAAATAGCCGCCTGTTTACAGGTAATTTAACTGGAGTAAATCTTAAGATTATATTGTCTTCGTTACTTCGGCCATTTAAATCACAACTCTAAGACAGCCTTAACAACAAATTATCATGAATAACCTTTCAAAGCTTGCTAAAGCACTTTTATTTACTTTTATATTATTTACTGCAGCTGTTTCTGTTTGTCATGCGCAAATGGATACGGTATTTGTAAACAACCAGAAGATCGCCTGCTGGGTTAAGGAGATCACCCCCGACGCCATCAAATACACCTATCCCGGTGAAGACGTTTTAAATTCTGTTTACAAAAACACCGTTCAAAAGATCGTTTTCAAAAGCGGTCGTGTTCAAACCTTTGCCGAAGCTACCTCATACAAAGCCGTAAGTTCGGTAACGGAATATGATAAGGTGACCATTACCTCGGTAGAGAGCGAAGTACATGGCCTGTTCAAAATAAGTGATGTAAGCTCAAAGGCTAAAGGCACCACCGTTTACTCGAACCAGGAGCGGGTTAAAGATCGCGCCTACAAGAAAATGAAGATCCAGGCTGCTATGTTTGGCGCCAATATTATTTACCTTACCAACCAGCGTACCGAAGGCAACAAATACGGCAGCTATTATACCTCTGGCTCAACCACCGAAACCAACCTCACCGGCATAGCCTACTCCAATACCCTACCCGATTATGCCCAATTCCAGAAGCTGATACAGGGAAAAGGCCAGTTAACCGCAATTGAGCAATACAAATTAGGTGCAAGTGACAGCGATATGTCGCAGGATGGCATCAGCAAACCATTAACCATCACCACGGTAACCAACGAGAACGGTATTATCATGATAGAGGGCGACCTGAAAGGCGAAAGCGACGAGCACAGGTTCCAGGTAGCAAGTTTCAACGATAGCGGGTTTAATATTGCCTACAAGCATAAAGGGACTGCTTATAATTTGAGGGTTTCGTGGCAGTAAGCGGTTTAAGCAATCAATTGAAACGTCAAATTGCAGAGACGCGATGCATCGCGTCTCTGCGTTTACATAAGCTAAATATCTATCAAACTTTCTTCCCGGCACGTCATTGCGAGGAACGAAGCAATCTCTGCACTCGCTAATCAAATAGAGAATGTGTTGAGGCAAACATGTAGCCGGCTGTATTCCTTACGATTGCTGTTATACTTTTTGAATGTCCTATGTAGAGATTGCTTCGTACCTCGCAATGACGCCGGGAGAGATTTAACGGTGTCTTTTTATCAAACTCAGCTCATATTAATCCCCATGGGCACACTATTTAATTTAAAATTCCGTATTTTTGCAACCTCTAAAATTTGAGGTGGAAATTACTGATGTACAAGGAATATAAGCAGTTAAACTTATCGCAAACAGGCAAGGATGTATTGGAGTTCTGGCAGCAGAACGGCATCTTC
>DATCQV010000104.1:0-63889 GCA_036569325.1 Mucilaginibacter sp.
CTTTAACCAAGACATTATGCGAATGATGTAGATATCCGAAATTCATCCAACAATTTAATGATATGACCCATCGGGTCTACCGCTTTGTAGAAAAAGTTGAACGGAAATATTTGCCGCGTAGCGGCTACCCTCAGCCAGATCGGTAATTCGCTAACAACGTGCAGGGAGAGGGTAGCCACATAGTGGCAAAAAAACCGGTGGATTTATTTGCTACAAAGCGGTAGACCCGATGGGTCAATATTATTAACGTAATAATGAATGTCGAATGTCCAATAGTGAAGTTTTATCCTTCATATTCGGTATTCAGCATTCATTGTTCGATATTTAAATAAGATTTAAGTTATGAGCGTATTTGTCCAAATGAATGCAGTGTCTGATTTGTTCAGATTTTTTAAACTGAATCAACCGCTTCTGCACCCGCAGATCGCTGTTGTAGATTTCAGTAAGGTATGCGAACATACCCGCGAGCATACAAAGCTCTCGGCCGATTTTTATGCCATCATCTTTAAAAATTACAGTACCAACAACGTTAAGTACGGCCGCAAGGTGGTCGACTTTCAGGATGGCAGTTTGATCTGTATGGCACCTAACCAGGTGTTGGAAATAGAAGACGAGACGGAAGTTGCGCCGGAATTAATGGGCTGGGGCGTGTTTTTTCACGCCGATCTGATCAGGGCTACGTCGCTGAACGACAAAATGAAGGATTACAGCTTTTTCTCGTACGAGATCTCAGAGTCACTGCACCTGTCCGAAAAAGAGAAACAAACGCTGTATGATTGCGTGTTAAAGATCGAGGCCGAATTAAAGGAAAACATCGACATTCATAGTCAAACCATTATCGTTTCGGCCATCGAACTGTTGTTAAATTACTGCTCCCGGTTTTATGGCCGCCAGTTTATCACACGTAAAAGTTCCCATAGTTCCGTATTGACCCAGGTTGAAAAGATCTTAAGCGGCTATTTTAGCCGCAACAGCATTGCCGAACAAGGCCTGCCCACCGTAAAATATTTGGCAGAACAGGTACACCTTTCCCCTAACTACCTGAGCGACCTCCTCAAAAAGGAAACCGGAAGAAACGCTCAGGATCATATTCATTTTTACCTGATAGAAGAGGCTAAGAATATACTATTAAGTACGGATAAATCGGTTGGGGAAATCGCTTACTCATTAGGCTTTGAATATCCGCAGTACTTTAATAAGCTTTTCAAGCAGAAAACGGGTAAAACGCCGGTGGAATTCAGGAGCATGAATTGAAAAACATTATAATTCCTTGATCTTCATATCGCGGAAGGCTATACCGCTTATCCACTCCTGTACGGCGATACGGCCTTTCGTGGCAACGCCAAACGCCGGAAAAACCTTCATCGAGCTTGCCGCTACTGTCTTTTTCCATTCATCGCTCTTAAAATCGGCGGTGAGGGTTTCTACGCCGTTGAGCCAAAAGGTGACTTTGCCATCCTTTTGAAGAATGCGCGATTGATTCCAGTCGCCGGCTTTAGGCATGCTCTTGCTATTATTCGGGATCACACCAAATATCGAGGCGGCTTTGTGCATCTTGTTTTTAATATAATCCGGTTCAACGTTGGCATCATCCAGTAACTGGTATTCCGGGCCGGTGGCATAGGTGGCATCATATTTAGGGTCTTCCTGCACATTGATAAATACGCCGCTGTTACCTGCCTTTGAAATTTTCCATTCAAATGTCAGGTCGAAATTTTCGTATTCCTTATCGGTTATCAGGTCGCCGTGTTTCACGTCTTTAGCATTGGTGTTGCAAACCAACGCCCCGCTATCAACAGACCATGACGACGGCACATTGCCCCTGTTATAAAAATGCCAGCCTTTCAAATCTTGACCGTTAAAGAGTAAAGACCATCCCTCGCTCTTTTCCTCATTGGTTAAGGTATTATACTCTTTCAGTTTTGGGTCGCAAGCGCTCAGTAATAAAACAGAAAGCACAAGGGCTACAAGGCCTGCGTTAATTTTAGTATTTCTCATAGTTTGGTTTTTAGGTTTTGGAAAAGTGATATTACGAAATAATTCGCGCATTGAGTTAAGCTGAAAGCTCAAGACATTTTAGGTCAAAGCTACCCTGCGCTAAACCTCCACCAGTATCTTTTCTAACTCAAATGCTCCTTAAAAAAATCAATCGTCCGCTTCCACGCCAGTTCTGCTGCAGCTTTGTCGTAACGCGGGGTGGTATCGTTATGGAAACCGTGGTTGGCGTTCTCGTAAATAAAGGCCTGGTATTGTTTGTTGTTTGCCTTTAATGCTGCTTCGTAAGCGGGCCAGCCGCCGGTGATGCGGGTATCCAGCGCGGCATAGTGTAATAGCAGCGGCGCCTTTATCTTCGGCACATCGTCGGCAGCAGGCTGTGCACCGTAGAAAGGAACCGCAGCAGCCAGATCGGGCAGGCGCACGGCCATCATATTGGCAATGCCGCCGCCGTAGCAAAAGCCTACCACGCCAACTTTGCCATTACAGTCTTTATTGTTTTTCAGGTATTCAAACGCATCGATAAAATCGTTTTCCATTTCGGCTTTGTCGCGTTTGGCCTGCATTTCACGGCCTGCATCGTCATTACCGGGATAACCGCCAAGCGGGGTGAGGGCATCGGGTGCAATGGAGATGAATCCGGCCAAAGCGGCACGTCTCGCTACATCTTCAATGTATGGATTAAGTCCCCGGTTTTCGTGAACCACCACAATGCCGCCAAGCTTGCCTTTCGCATCGGCAGGTTTTGACAGTAATGCCTTGATCTTGCCGCCGCCCTTTGGCGAATCGTAAGTGATGTATTCGGATTTGAGGCGCGGATCGTCAGCTTTTACCTGTATGGTTTCATAGTTGGGCATCAGGAAACTCATGAGGGCGGGCACGGTTAGTCCGCCTACGGCATAAAGCGATAGTTTTTCTACAAACGAGCGCCTGTTGATGCGGCTGTGCGCATAATCATCATACAGGTCGAACACTTCCTGTTTGATATCTTCTTTTTTAATCTGATCCATAGGATAAATGGCTTTTTTCAAATTTAATTAATTTCGTCCGTTAATTACCTGTCCACTTCATTTACAAATCATTATGAATATTTCCGCAGCTGACGTAATCAATATCAACGGTTATGCCTCATCAATTACCGATACCTATAAAAACGTTGTGCTTACGAACCTTAACGACCATGTAGTAAGGATAAGCATGATGACGGAGGACTTCTACTGGCATTATCACCCCAACTCCGACGAGACCTTTATGGTAATGGAAGGCACATTACTGCTCGATCTCGAACATGAAACCATAGAACTTGGCGGAGGGCAAATGATCACCGTGCCTAAAAACATTCACCATCGTACGCGGCCGAAGGGCGGGCGCTCGGTAAATCTGACCATTGAACTGGCTGCGATGGAGACGGTGCGGATAGACAGATGATTCCCTGTTTTGTAATTCCAACAAAATGAAGCATATTTAGCTTTCGGCAACTAAGGCTAACCACCTGTATGAGCCGCTTTTATAAACCCTCTGATCCCAATTTAAACCATCAAACTCAATGAGCAAGACGCCCGCGTACCTTGAAACCAAAAGCCATTATGAAATTCTGGACGGCCTCCGCGGTGTGGCAGCCATTTTTGTCGTAGTTTTTCACGTTTTCGAAACCTATTCGGGCGACCGATTTCACCAGATCCTCAACCACGGTTACCTGGCGGTCGATTTCTTTTTTCTGCTTTCGGGATTTGTGGTGGCCTATGCTTACGACGACCGCTGGGGTAAAATGACGCAGTGGGATTTTTATAAACGCCGCTTGGTACGCCTGCAGCCTATGGTGATCCTTGGTTCGATAATCGGTGCGGCATTCTTTTATTTTCAGGGCGGAGCGGCCTTCCCGTTGATTCATGATACCCCGGTTTGGAAAATGCTGCTGGTCATGCTGGTGGGCTGTACGCTCATCCCCATTTTACCCTCGATGGATATTCGTGGCTGGCAGGAAATGCACCCGCTAAACGGCCCCGCCTGGTCGTTATTCTTTGAGTACATCGCCAATATCCTTTACGCGGTCATCATCCGTAAATTCTCTAAAACGCTGCTGGCGGTATTTGTGTTCCTGTCGGCCTGTCTGTTGGTGAACTACCTGGTAACCGGACCGCAGGGCGATTTGATTGGCGGCTGGAGCGTTGATAAAACACAGTTGAATATTGGTTTTACCCGCCTGCTTTACCCATTTTTTGCGGGCGTATTGTTATGTCGGATGGGGAAACTCATTCATATTAAAAATGCCTTTGCGGTTTGCAGCCTGCTGCTCATCGTTATTTTCAGCATACCGCGCATTGGCGGCGTGGAGCATTTATGGCAGAACGGATTGTATGAGGCCGTCAGCATTATCTTCCTGTTCCCGCTGGTGGTGTCGATAGGCGCGGGTGGTCAAATCACCGGAAAGAGGGCCGCCAAAGTATGCAAGTTTTTAGGCGATATCTCCTATCCCCTTTACATTACACATTACCCGCTTATTTACTGGCATGTGGCCTGGGTAACCAACAATAAGATCCCGATGACCGAAGGCATACTCGTAGGCATGGTATTGGTGATCGTGAGCATTGGCATTGCCTACGCCAGCTTAAAGCTTTACGACGAACCGGTTAGGGAATGGCTCAAAAAGCGTTTTTTGTTGAAGCGTGGATGAAGAATTACCCCTGCTTTTTTAACCGCTTTTCGCTTAAATATCTTCTTACAGGGATATCGTAAAACACCATCACGAGGTACGAAACGCCGATCAGCAGGATTGTGCTTATCGAAATAATAAGCGCCAGTTGTACGCCTGCGGGTTTATGGCTGCCAAAATAACTGCCGAAGATCCAAAGCGCCGCATAATGCGTCATGTACAGCGGGTAGGATATCTTTCCCGAAAATACGCAGAACTTTTTCAGGCCGGATGTCAGCGTGGCACCGGCACCTAATGCTACAATGAATGGAAAATACAGTATAACGATGAATGGTTCGCTGATGAAATTCCATTTGGAAAACGGCGACAGAAATGCCAATGCGAGCAAAACGGCCAAACCGGCAAAGCCCAGCTTATTTTTGATGATCCGGTTGAAACGGTAAATGAGCAGCCCCGCTATAAATGAGAAGGAGATCCGCGCGCAGCCGTCCCAAAAAGTGCCGCCGCTCCAGCCGCCCATCAGGTTCCCGGCGCGGTAGCAAACCACGCAAAGCCAAATAGCAGCAATAACGGCTAATACAACCAGGTAGCCGCGCTTCAAACGCACAAGCACCAGGGCATAAACTATGTTGGCTATATATTCCCAGAATAAAGACCACGATGGCGCGTTCAAACCGAAAAGATTAAAAAAACGATCGGACATTACCGGGAATGGCACCATGAATACCGAGCATAAAAAGATCAGCGTCAACCTGCCTGCACTATATGCTTCAGGATGACCGCCGAACGGATCGAACAAAAAACCTATCAAACCTATTACAGAACCGGAAATAACCAGCGGGTGCAGCCGGATCAGCCTCGACTTAAAAAACTCCCATGTACCCATTTTGGCTATGCGGTCGTCATAAGCGTAACCTATCACAAAACCCGACAGGCAAAAGAAAAAATCGACCGCGAGGAAGCCATGACCTATAAAGTTCTTACTATAATCAGAATACACGATCTCCATAAAATGAAACACCACCACGGCAAGGGCGGCGATGCCCCTTAATCCGTCGAGAATTTCGAAATGTTGTTTGGTTTTAAGGATGGCGGGATTAAGCTGGCGTTGATCCATTAATTAACATTGGAATTTATATTGCGCTAAAACTACATTTTGTTTAACGATTAACGACACTTTTTTAACTAAAAATCTAATAGAAATTTAATATCGGTGAATCATCGATTGCCATAAATTTGTTACAAAAAACATCCCCCTATGTCTTTTACAAATTCTTTACCTATATGCAAAAAGTGTAACACGCAATTTGATGCGCGTGTAAAAAGACCGGGCTGGGTCAAGTTTTTTCTTTTTTTCATCCCGCTGAAGCGCTACCACTGCTACAAATGCGGTAAGAAATATTATATAAAGGGATAATATCAATTTAAACGATATAGCATAATTAATACTGAATATCGGATAAAGAAGGGAATCACTTCAACATCCGATGTGCGATTATTTCAATAATAAGCAGGCCGGAGCAGGTGAGTAAGGGACGGCTGGTTTAGGATATTTCTCTACCTTTAAAATTCTTAAACACGTCTTCATGAATTTCACGCGCCGCAATAAACTTCTGTTGCTTATCTCTGTTACCGGGCTTTTGATTTTAAGTTCATTCGGTGGATTAAAACCTCCGAAAACCAAAGGCATCCCTGCTAAAAACACGCCTAAGATCGTCAACATCGTCAATTTTATCCGCCTGCTGGAACCCCGCGACCCGGCCATTACCGAGGATGTGCTGTACCAAACCGTAGTTAAGCAGGTGGAGATGATGCAGAAGTACAAACTGGGCGGCACCTTCCTTTTACAATATGATGCGCTGATGGATGCACGCTATCAAAAACTGCTGAAACGATTGCCGCGCGGTTCGTTCGAGATCGGCGCGTGGTGGGAAATCCCGCAGCCGCTGGTTGAAAAAGCAGGCATGAAATGGCGCGGGCGTTATCCGTGGGACTGGCGGGCCAACATTGGCTTCTCAACCGGCTATGTGCCAAAGGAACGCGAAAAACTGATAGACGTTTACATGGCCGATTTTAAAAAGATCTTCGGTTACTATCCAAAATCTGTTGGCTCTTGGTTTATAGATAGCTACAGTCTGGATTATATGTACCGCAAATATCATATCGTGGCATCGAGCAATTGCAAAGACCAGTACGGTACCGATGGCTATACCCTTTGGGGCGGTTACTGGAATCAGGCCTATTATCCAAGCAAAACCAATTCATATATGCCGGCGCAGCATCCTGAAAACCAGATCCCAGTACCTATTTTCCGGATGCTGGGCAGCGACCCGATCCGCCAGTATGACAATGGTCTCGGTACTACCCGCCAGGGCGTGGTAACACTGGAACCGGTTTACAAATTCGGCGGCGGCGATTCTACGTGGGTAAACTGGTTTTTGAAATCGTTTGTTGATGATAAGGCGCTTGGCTTTAATTATACCCAGGCCGGTCAGGAAAATTCCTTTACCTGGGACGCCATGAAGAAAGGCTTCGAGATCCAGATGCCTTTAATAGCCCGCCTGCGCGATGAGCATAAGGTACGCGTGGAAACGCTCGAACAATCGGGCCGGTGGTTTAAGAATACGTATAAAGTTACACCGGCAACTTCTTATACCGTCGCCAAAGATATCGACGGCAGCGACCTAAAAACTGCGTGGTTCAACAGCCGTTTTTACAGGGTGAATTTGATATGGGAGAAAGACGGTCTGCGCATCCGCGACCTGCATCTGTTCAATGAAAAACTTCCTTCCGAATATTACTCAAAGGCCGCTACTTCCAACGAATGCGTATTTTTTACCCTGCCCGTGGTCGACGGCTACATCTGGAGCAAACCGGGGCAAATTGCCGGCCTGCGGCTAAAGGCGATTATCGATGGCAAAGAAGTTCTGCTGACCGGCGGCAAGCCTGTTTTCACCAACAGCGGTCCTGGATCGATGCATATTTCATGGCCGCTCACAACAATAACCGGCAGTTTTGAAATAGATATGAATGAGAAGCAGCTGAAAATGCGCTTAGTTTGTGAAAGGGCCATCAACTGGTTTTTTGAAATGACCACCGCTGCTGATGCGAAATTGCCTTTTCAACAGATCAGCGCTAAACAAATTGACTGTAATTTTGAAGGCATGAACTATGCGGTTAAAGCCGTACAGGGAAGTTTTTCGAAACCGGATGATGCGGTAATGCGGTGGAAACCGCAGGGGAATGTGATATTATTAAATTTGGGGGGCGATAAGTGATTCGTAAGCTGGAAGCTTACTACATTTTAGGTCGAAGTTACGCTGCGCTAAACTTCGACCAGTGTAAAAAGTATAACTACCTTCCGCTGTCCGAAGTCTGTGACTTCGGACCAATATGCACGTAGTCTCTGACTACCGTGGCACGCGTATAACTATCTCCCCTAAAAAGCCTCATTCAACCCCAAAAAGAAACCTTTGGAACCATACTTACCCCAGGCATAATCGAGGCAAAGATTGGTACGCGTGGTTTTATCGAAAAGCACGCGTAAACCCGCACCGCCGCCGGGCTGCCAGGTTTCAAACAGCTTGGTACCCAGCCTGTCGTTAGCAGTTTGGAGGTTGCCGAAAGCCACGCCGCTCAGGAAATTGTTGCGCAGGATAGGGAAGCGATATTCAACCTCGGTATAGTCAAATTGCGTGCCTCTGAAAAAGCTGTTCAGGTACCCCCTGCCGCTGCGGAATGAGCCATCACGCCCGGTTCCGGGGAGTTCAAGATATGGCATTTGTCCGGTTACGATGGCCGCACCCCAGTTCCAGAAAGCGATAACATGCTGCGGATTGCTCGACGACAGGCTGAAGTATTTCCTGAAATCGTAATTAAACTGTACTGCATTTTTGGTACTTCCTATCCAGGTTTGATTAATACGGACACCCGCGTCGAAGTATATACCCTTGTAAGCCCGGTTCTGGTTATCGCGCGTGGTATATTCCACATTGAACAGGAATCCGTTCGACGAATAACCACTGTTGCTGAATCCATAGCGCTCATTATAAACCTTATAAGGTGTCAGCACCGTATCGCCAACATTGGTGGTAATATTACGTCTGATATCGAATGATAATCCAGCGCCAACAAACAGGTCTTTCGCGATCTTTTTATAAACCTTTTCCCTCAAATTAAAATACAGCGAGTGAATACCATAAGCCTTGCGGGTAGGATCACTCAGGATCAGGTTGGCAGGGCTATCATAATTGCCATTGCCAATACCCAATCCATTATCGGGCGATACCGATTTTGCCGCCACCAGGCTGCCCTGCAGGTTCCATTTGTTACCCGGCGTAAATACGTTGTGATTGATGTAGAAATAAAGGATCCCTTTTGTGGTGATTGAAGCCGACGTTGCCGCAACCGACAACAATGTTCCCGGTTCATGCCCCAGCACCTTGCCCGCTACAGCCTTAATACCTATCTGTGAACCGATGGTAGGATTAGCGGCCACGTTAGGAATAACAGTAATGCCCGACCGTTTTTTTGTGGAATCGGGCAGCTTATGCGGCGTAAAAATATCGTGAACCATATCCCTGAAATCGTACTGCTGTGAAACCGGTACAGCTTTGGAACTTAACTGTTCCTTCGCTTTCCGCAATGAATCGGCCTTTAACGAATCAACCGGAGGCTGCCCGATCTGGCTGTAGGCGAGATTGGAAATGCCCACGATCAGCAATAGTAAAAATAATCTCAGTATGATATAATATTGGCGGCTTTTTGTCCGCCCCTTAGTCACTTTCGGTATAATAAACATTCAATTGCCAATTATTTAAATACTATTACGATAAGCAATAGTCATTTTTTAAACCTTAGATTGCCTAAAATGTTTGGGAGTGGTCTTTGTCAAAAGCCCTCTGTGTTACTCCGTGCCTTCTCTGTGTGCTTTGCGGTTGTTTTTTAACCACAGCAATACGGAGGGGATCACAGCGGGCGCTGAGGCAAACACAGCCAGAGGCGCAAAATATTTTCTGCTAAAGAAAAAGGATCACCAGGACTTTGTTTTCTGAATTTTTTTATATTTGATTATCAAATTATTAAACCAATCTAAAATGAAAAAGTATTTACTGTTAGTAGCCGCCTTATTTATGGCGGGTGCTTCATTTGCGTTCAGCGCAGGCGACGAGCATTTGAAAGGTTATATTGACGATTCGATGTGCGCCAGCAGTGCCACACCAATGTGTACCCCCGCTACCCGGGCCGCTTGCGCCGCTAAATGTATAAAAGGCGGAGCCCAGGCTGTGCTGGTTGTTGACGGCAAAGTTTACAAGATCTCGAACCAGAAGGCGGCATTGAAATTTGCCGGTAAAAATGTAACCGTTGATGGCAAGGTTACCGACGATACCATCGAGATTACAAAAGTTACCGAAACAAAATCATAAACCGGCAATAACCGTTTGTACATTCTCTGCTTTTTGGGTGATGGGCACTTAAAGAGCAGGGAATGTTACGTTTTCCCCTTTTGCCCCCCTTTTTTGAACTAATGAGAGCCTCAATTTTTTGGACAGGCATGGGCCTGCTCTTTCTTCCGGGATTAATACACGCTTATCTGCTGATGCCGTTTCCGGGCAGTCAGGATCTGAACGCCATAACTGTGTCTTATTACCTCGAAAAAATTGTGCTTCCGCTGCGCATTATCGGTGCGGCGCTCATTATCTGGTATTTCATCAAATATTTTGCTGCCAATAGTAAAAGGGGGAGGATCGTCAAGTTATCATTATTGGTGATTGGCTTGGTGAGCTTTTATATTACCGATGTTGTGTTCAAGGCCGAATCGATGTTCGAAGAGCCGCAAACCATCAAATTTGCCGACGCCATGCATAACAAGGTGCCCGAAAGCTTCGTGGTGATCGGCGTTGTAAATAACGGTGTGGCTAAGGCTTACCCGGTGCAGTATTTAGGCTACCACCATAAGGTGGAAGACAGCGTTGGCGATAAACCCGTTTTGGTGACATTTTGCACCATGTGCCGCACCGGCAGGGTGTATAACCCGGTGATCAATGGCGTTAAGCAAACGTTCAGGCTGGTTGGCGCGAGGCACTATAATGCCATTATTGAAGATGTAAGCACCAAAACCTGGTGGTACCAGGCTACCGGCAATGCCGCCGTGGGCAAGATGAAGGGTTCGCACCTGGAAGAGTTGCCTTACGAACAATCTACGCTGGCTTCATGGCTCATCAAGCACCCCGGATCGTTGGTATTGCAGCCCGATCAACATTACCTGAACGATTATGACGACCTGAAAGGCTACGACCGCTGGCAGGCCGTTGATAAAGACAGCACCATCAAAAATAAAGACACCCTGGTTCGAAAAAGCTGGGTGATGGGCCTCATTGTAAACGGGCAGGCAAAGGCTTATGACTGGCGCCACCTGAACAAAAAACACGTTTTAAACGACGAACTGAACAAAACCAACCTGCTGCTCACCCTCGAGAACGACAGCCTCACGTATCATGCCTTTAACAGCCAGATCAACGGAAAGCCGCTGCATTTCCAGATGGATACTGCCGGGCGACTGATAGATAAAGAAACCGCCTCCGTTTGGGATTGGGACGGCCTTTCTACAGAAGGCGTTTTAAAAGGCAACCGCTTAAACAAGGTGCAAGCCTACCAGGAATACTGGCACTCGTGGAAGCATTTCCATCCGAATACCTTGTTTTGGAAGGATTGATCTTTTACAAATACTTCATCTTCTTCAAATAGTCTACCCAAACCACGTACGCTTCCGGTTTGAGGTGCAGCCCCTCGTATGAGTATTTGCTTTCAAGGCGTTGATCGGCATCGAGGAACAGGTGGAAGATATCCACAAAGGTATAATTACCTGCTTTGGCGTTGGCTTTCAGCAGTACGTTCAATTTAAGCACATATTCTTCCTTATCATAATGCTGCGGGAAACGCGGCATGGTTGGATTTAAGGGCAGTACGCTTTGCACGTAGATCTTTGTATCAGGGCATTTGCGATGCACCTCGTTCACAATTTTCAGGTAGTTATCGGCAATAACGGCGGTGGGAATATCCTTGCCGATGTCATTGATACCTAACAGAATGAACAGCTTTGACGGTTTGCGGATGGTCACATCGTCCAGTCGCTTTAAAACGCCGTAAGTAATATCGCCGCCAATGCCGCGGTTGATGACGGTGGTATCATTCAGTACCTTTTTCCAGTCGCCCATTTCGGTGATGCTGTTGCCGAGGAAGATAACCCTGCCGGTTACGATGGGTTCTTTCTGAAATTGCGCAATGCGCTGCGGCGTATGTTCCGGAATGAACGGAATGGTATCGAACACGTTCTGATTGGTAACGCTTTGCGACATGGCCGCTATCGGGAGCAGCAGCAATAAAAACAGGTATCTCATAAATTCAGCATTGGTTTATGCCAAGATAAATGTTTTTAGTCATTGCCGGCAGGACTTTTATAATTTAGCGCCTGCATTTTTCACCAGCGCCGGCATTTCTTTATCAAGCAAGGCCAGCAATTCGGCAGTGGCGCTTTCGCAAAGTGGCAGCACCTTACGGGGTACCATGAACGGGATGCCGGCTACCTGCGCACCTGATATTTTCGACATGGCGCTTCGCTTTACCGAAAATACCTTATCGCCGTTTTTATTGTACAGGTCGATGTTTGCATTGGCGATCACTTTTACCAGCGCCGCATTGCCGAACGCCCTTTTTTCCATATCGAAATCGAGGTACACCCTCATTATGCCATCGCACTCATCAAAGATCTTTGCGAGGTTCGCTTCGTTATCGTGCCTTTTAAGCGGAAGGACCACCTGGTACCCTTTTACCGGCTGCTCGGTATTGTTGTTCAGGATATCCGTTACAGGGCCTCTGTCGGCAAGGAAATCTTTATAACCGCGGTTGGTCAGTACCTGTTTTTCGGGTAAAATGTCAAACTGGAAGTTCTTGGCGTAATCGGCAAAAAACTGATCGTGGAATAGCCCAAGGACTGGGGCCAGGTTAAATGCGGTATCGTTAGCAAGACGGGCCACACTTTCATCGCCTCCTTTTGAACCTGCCACATTTATTTTTTTGACAGCGTAAAAGGTTACAACGGCTACTTTTTTGTCCTGCGCATAGGTATTGCTGATGAGCATAACACACAAAGCGGCGAATAACAGGATCCTCTTCATTTTACCAATAGTTTGATGGGCAATTAAAAAATCCAAAGGTAGACAAATAAAGAGGGTTTAAGTTTTAGGGGAATGTTAAATTTGGGTGGGGGTGTGCTATATTCTAACGTTGTCATTTCTCGCTATCGCTCGAAATGACAACGGGTTTGTGGATTGGTTGATTGATTAAAAAACGATCTACCCCCTCAAATACGATGCACCGTTAATATCAACAATCCCCGCGCTGGTAAATTCCAACCCATCACTGGCATAAACAGCAATAAGGCGGGCTACCTCTTCGGGCCGGGCTACCCTGCCGAATGGGCTTTGACTCCTGATAGCATCCCCACCGGGTCCATTCAATGCACCCAACGCCATTTCGGTTTCCACAAAACCCGGTGCTATTACATGCACGCTGATATTTTGCGGTGCCAGCGCAATGGCCAGCGACTGGCTCATGGCATTCAACCCCGCCTTGCTGGCCCCGTAGGCCGGGAACTCCGGTTCGCCGCGAAAAGCACCGCGCGAGGATACGTTGATGATCTTGCCGTATTTCTTTGCGGCCATTAGCCGTGCGGCGAAGTAACACATATTTGCAGCACCGGTAAGATTGGCGTTAAGCGTGCTGTTCCAGCTTTGCAGCCAGTGATCATAATCAACTTCCAGTATTTTATGCTCATTAAAGATGCCGGCGTTATTTATCAGCACATCAAGTTTATTGTACTGTCTCGAATACTCCCCGAAAAAGTTTTTGACAGCGCCCGCATCGGCCACATTTAGCTGGTATGCAGCATGCCTGCCGGGCCCATTAAGCGCGGCTACGACCTGGTTTGCTGCGGTAGCGTTGCTGTTATAAGTGATGATAACATTCGCGCCGGCTTCGGCAAATAAAGCGGCTGTTACGGCTCCTATTCCGCGCGAACCGCCGGTGATGATTATGTTCTTATTGTTAAATTTAAAAGTCATCGTTAAAAATAAAAAAAATGTTAACACCTTTGCGCCCGGTAAAAAACAAACGATGACCTGCGGGTGTTATCAACCTACCAATTATAGAAAAATATATGTCGCAAAAAATACTTATCGTGGAAGATGACCACGATATCCTTGGGTTGTTGACCGATGTGCTGCTGGCGGAGGGTTATGATGTTACCGGCCTGAGTTACACCGACTCTATTTTAAAAAGCGTTGCCATCCACTCCCCCGACCTGGTGATGCTCGATTTCCTTTTAGCTGGTGTTAACGGCGGCGAGTTATGCCACGAGCTTAAAAATAACCCCGACACGGCGTGGATCCCGGTGATCATGCTCTCGGCATTCCCGCGTGTGCTGGATTCATTGGGCAATTATGGCTCGGATGTATTTATCGCCAAGCCATTCAATATCCATGAGGTGGTTGCCAGGGTGAAAGATTGCCTGGAGAACCGGATGGAGCATGCGTAAGGCAATAGCATAGTTTGCCTGGCATGCTGGGTTTCGCACCTACCGGGCGGATTTTGTTTGTTTGATCTTTTCTGCCAATATTTGGCCCCGATGTGTCCATTCGGGTAGTCTGCTATTCTTATGTGTTTGATCCGCAGTCTAACAGGGTGTCATGCCGAGGTACAAGCTTGCACTGAGGTTCTCGAAGTGAAGCACGAGCGCCGGGCTTGTACGCCATGCTTAGCGCGCGGACATTGGCCATTGCGCACGTCGCCCTTCGACAGGCTCAGGATGACGCCCATCGCACGTTTAATATAACTTGTCATGGGTAGGCTCAGGATGACACCCATCGCACGTTTAATATAACTTGTCATGGGTAGGCTCAGGATGACACCCATCGCACGTTTAATATAACTTGTCATGGGTAGGCTCTCGGAGCATGAGCGTGGGCCTCGCCGGGCGCCATTACCGCCCATCCCTCACAACCTAATATTCTTCACCCCAAACCGCCCCGCATAAACCGGTTTACCTCGCAATGGAGAATTACCCGGCAATTCATAATTAGTAAAATTCTTTAACTGCCCCGCCGATGTGATCTCCGCTTTCCCCGGCTTTTTAAATTGCGGGTCAACATTTAAACCCGTTAACTTTCCATCCCGTTGTTCTTTACCGGTTTGGGCAGACCATGTGTTGATATCGCGAAAGCCATCGATATTAAATTTCTTGTCAATGCTCCACCAAACGTTATCGTGGTAACTGGCGTCGCCAATTTTATCCTTGCCGCGGATAATGGAGTCTTTGCCCACGAATATGTTATTGTAAAAACGTATTCCGCGGCTGTCGCTGAGTTCCGACCAACTGATAGCGGCTACCTTATCGTTATAAATGATATTTCCGTACACATCGCAATCGTTAAATTGCTTCTCGTCTTTTGATGAATTCCAGATGTAGAGACCGGCTTGCGAGTCTGATACCGTGCCATCGTTCTCGCTGATGTTATACCGGAACGTATTATGATGCCACGGACTCGCACCCCAATACTGGAAAATGCAATAACCGCTCCCCTGGTTGCCGTATGATAAGTTGTACTGTACAATAGAGTTTGTTACCCCGCCATCCAGGTCATACCCTCCCCCATCGGCACCGCCTTTAGAGGTTTTATTTTTATAGGAAAGGCAATGCTGAATAATGACGCTATCGGCTTCATACGCCCAGATCCCCACCGGACCGTTGCCAATACGCGGCATGTCCCAGCCGTTATTGGTGGCCGTGCAATGATCAATCAGCACGTTACGGCAGTCGCCCACCACAATGCCGTTGCCGCTGTGGTTAGTAAGATTGGTGGGATCGCCGGGATTATTTTCGGCACGGCAGTTCAGAATTTTAATATTGCGGCTCTCGCGGGTTTGGTAAGGCGCTTCGACGGTAATACCGGCCGAACCGTTATCGTGTACGAAGGTCTTATTTACAATCACCTTTTGCGATGAATAAATGAGCAGCCCAGATTTCTGGAAGCCGGAAATATTAAGATCATCGGCCCAAACATTACTGCTATGATCTATAGTGACGCCGTTCTTTGTATTTCCGCCTTTGCGGCCGGAAGCGGTGAGCCTTAAATGCTGTAATTTGATACCTGAGCAATTGTACAGCACTATGCCTGCGCTGTCTTTAGCATTGATGGCTCCCTTTAGTTTTCCCGGGCCGGTAATGACTATGGGATGTTTAGGCGAGCCATGTTTTTGGCTGAGTTCAAGCGTGCCTTCAAAGGGATGCCGGGCATCAAGGTAAACGGTGTCTCCGCCTTTCAGATCAAGCCGGTTTATTTTATTAAGGGATCTAAAGGGCTTGCTTTTGGTACCGGTATTATTGTCATTGCCGGAGGCATGGTCGAAATAATATACGTGCGGATGTGTTTGCGCAATGCTCCCGGTGTTGCATATCATTAATAATAAGGCACAATACAAAAACTTTTTTTTAAAAGACATTCACAATTGATTTCTTAAAGATAAAAAAGATGCGGCGGCTGTCAAATACGAAGCATATCAACCTAAGTAACATACAATTTCAGCCTGCAATGTCACATGGCATTTTTTTCCTATGCCGGGTTTTTTATATCTTGCCGCAAACTAACATTTGTTAACAGCATGCAAAAGTATTCAAGGCAAACCCGTCATTTATTAGCAGTAGATTGTGTTGTTTTTGGTTTTGACGGCGAGGCATTAAAAATACTTTTAATCCAAAGGGCGTTTCAGCCCGAAAAAGGAAACTGGAGCCTGATGGGTGGCTTTGTGCAGCAAAATGAAAGCCTCGACGCAGCATCGAACCGGATCTTAAAAGAATTGACCGGACTGGAAGGTGTTTACCTGGAGCAATTGCACACCTTTGGGGATACCAGCCGTGACCCGATAGAGCGTACCATTTCGACGGCTTATTTTGCCCTGATCGATATCAATAAATATGAAAAGCAACTCACCACCGATTATCATGCCGAATGGTTTCTGCTTAAAAATGTACCAAAGCTGATATTTGACCACCAGGATATGGTAGAGGCGGCAAAAAGGCGTATTCGTTACAAGGCGGCCCTGCACCCCATCCTTTTTGAACTGCTGCCCGAAAAATTCACCATACCACAGCTGCAAACCCTTTACGAAAGCGTTTTTAACACCACTATCGACAAACGGAATTTCAGCAAGCGCGTGCTGGGCACCGGCCTGCTCATTAAACTGGCCGAAAAAGACAAAGCCGGATCCAAGCGCGGCGCTTACTATTATCAGTTGAACAAACAAAACTATTACGCCAAATTTCAGGCTTTCCTCAACTTCATCCCGAATCCGGATACCTTGCTGCTATAAATCACAGATTGACAGCAAGATATGCCGTAAAGTTTTTTTAATTTTCGTTTTGACAAAAAATAAGTGTTATTTAGACACGAAAATTATAAACCAACTATGATTACCGACCAATATGTGATCGGGGTTGACTATGGTTCCGACTCGGTCCGCTCTGTATTGATCAATGCGCGCAATGGTGAAGAAGTAGCTACTTCGGTATTTTATTACCCGCGTTGGCAGCGGGGCTTGTACTGCAACCCGGCTGAAAACCAGTTCAGGCAGCACCCTTTGGATTATATAGAGGGATTGGAAACTACGGTTAAAGCCTGTTTGGCAAAAGCCGGAGCAGACATGGCCAAAGCGGTTAAAGGTTTGGCGGTGGATACTACAGGCTCTACCCCTGTCGCCGTAGACAAAACCGGTACGCCGCTTGCCCTTACCCCGGAATTTGAGGAAAATCCGCATGCCATGTTTGTATTATGGAAGGATCATACAGGTGTAAATGAAGCAGCGGAGATCAATGCACATGCTGCTAAATTTGATATCAATTATTTAAAATATGTGGGCGGCATTTATTCGTCGGAATGGTTTTGGGCGAAACTGCTGCGTACCTTACGCGCCGACGAGGGGGTTGCAAAAGCTACTTTTTCGTGGGTGGAGCATTGCGACTGGATCCCGTTTTTATTGACAGGTGGTACCGATGCAAATCAGATTAAACGGGGTCGCTGCTCGGCAGGGCACAAAGCCTTATGGGCCGAAGAATTGGGCGGATTGCCGCCGGATGAGTTCTTCTCGTCCCTCGACCCGTTATTAAAAGGATTTACCGAAAGATTATTTAAAGATACTTATACATCAGACGAAGCCGCCGGAACACTAAGTGCCCAATGGGCAGAACGTCTCGGTCTCACAACCGACGTTGTGGTTGGCGTTGGCGCTTTCGATGCGCACATGGGCGCCGTTGGCGGGCAGATAGAGCCTTATCACTTAAGCAAGGTGATGGGCACATCTACCTGCGATATTTTAGTGGCCCCTGCCGAAGAGATAGAGGGCAAACTGATCAAAGGCATCTGCGGGCAGGTAAACGGCTCGGTAATTCCGGGTATGGTAGGTTTGGAGGCTGGCCAATCGGCATTCGGTGATACGTATGCCTGGTTTAAAAATCTGCTGGCCTGGCCGTTGAATGGCTTGTCTGATTCGAAGTTGATCGACACAAAAACTGCCGAAGCGTTAAAGGAAGAGCTTCTGGCGAAGATAATTCCGGAATTAAGCCGTCAGGCTGCGTTGCTTCCGGTTGAGGAAAGCGGCGAGTTGGCGATAGACTGGCTGAACGGTCGCCGTACACCGGACGCCGACCAGACTTTGACCGGTGCCATAACCGGTTTGGATCTGGGTAGTGATGCGCCGCGGGTTTTTCGCGCCCTGGCCGAGGCTACCTGTTTTGGCGCCAAAAATATTGTAGACAGGTTTGTGAGCGAAGGCATCCCCGTAAAGGGACTGATAGGCATTGGCGGTGTGGCAAAAAAATCGCCTTATATTATGCAGATGATGGCCGATGTTTTAGGAATGCCCATCCGCATTCACCAGTTTGAACATACCTGTGCATTGGGCGCTGCCATGTTTGCCGCGGTGGTTGCAGGTATTTATCCAACTGTTGAAGATGCCATGAAAGCAATGGGACGCGGTTTTGATGCGGAATATTTTCCGGATGCAGAACGTGGGGTGATTTACAACAAGAGATATGAGCAATATCTTAAATTAGGCAGTTACATTGAGGGTAGCATACAGCATTAGACAACACGGTTAAATAATCTGGCTAAACAACCAGGTTAAACAATCTTGTCATTCGAGCGCGAGCGAGAAAACTTAAAAGAGCGACATTTACATACCGTTAATGCGTAGTCCGGATGCAGGATGTATAAGATCCCTCACTATCGTTCGGGATGACAGACGAAAATAAAAAGCGGTGGCCCCGTGCGATTCCCCTCTTGAGAGGGGTGTAGGGGTGTGTTCGCCGACAGACATTAGCGCCAACGCAAAGTTTAAAAGGATAGCGGCCTAACACACCCCTGCCCCTCTCAAGAGGGGAACCCAACGCTTAGGCCATTAAAAGAAAGAAGAATGAGCAAATATCAGCATATCAAACAAAGCGCCTACGATGCCAACATGCAGCTGCCCAAACTTGGGCTGGTGCTGTTCACCTTCGGTAACGTAAGTGCCGCCGACCGGGAGCTTGGCGTTTTTGCCATTAAACCAAGCGGCGTTCCCTACGACGAGCTTTCGCCCGAAAAAATGGTGATCGTTGATTTCGACGGAAATACGGTTGAGGGCGAATTAAGGCCATCATCAGATACGAAAACGCATGCGGTATTATATAAGCATTGGGCAGAGATCAACGGTATTGTGCACACACATTCAACGTATGCTACGGCCTGGGCGCAGTCGCAGCGATGTATCCCTATCTATGGGACTACACATGCGGATCATTTGACCAAGGATATTCCCTGCGCACCACCTATGCATGATGACCGGATAGCAGGTGATTATGAGCATGAGACCGGTCACCAGATCATCAGTCACTTTAAGGAAACCGGACTGGATTATAAAGAAACTGAAATGGTGCTGGTGGGTAATCATGCGCCGTTCACCTGGGCTAAAACCGCCGAAAAAGCCGTTTACAATGCCGCAGTGCTGGAAAATGTAGCGCACATGGCTTATTTAACCGAACAAATTAACAACAATGCCCCGCGGTTGAAGGACTCGCTCATCAAAAAACACTTCGAGCGCAAGCACGGGCCTGATTCTTATTATGGGCAGTTTTGAAGAAAAGTAGCAGTCAAGCGCAGTTGGCAGTTTTAAGTTGGCAGTGGGCAGATAATGACATCTTAACATTCAATAAATCACTAACTCACTAATTCAACATTAACTCAATCACTAATTCAATAACTCACTAATTCAATAATTAATATATGGTTGATCTGAAAACATTTGAGGTTTGGTTCATTACCGGGAGCCAGCATTTATACGGCGAGGAAACCTTGAAAAAGGTGGCGGAACATTCACAGGAGATTGCGAAAGGTTTGGATGCCGACCCGCAAACGCCCGTACGCGTGGTTTATAAACCGGTGGTAAAATCGACCGAGGAAATTTACAGCACCATACAGGCCGCCAACGCCGCCGAAAACTGCATCGGCATTATTACCTGGATGCATACCTTCTCCCCTGCCAAGATGTGGATCCGCGGACTGAGCATCCTGCAAAAACCGATGCTGCATTTGCATACGCAATACAATCGCGATATCCCGTGGAGCTCTATCGACATGGACTTTATGAACCTGAACCAAAGCGCCCACGGCGACCGGGAGTTTGGCTTCATCGTATCGCGCATGCGCAAGAGCCGCAAGGTAGTAGTTGGTCACTGGCAGGATAATGAGGTGCTTGGCCAGATCAACGCCTGGGCTCGCGCGGCAGCTGCATGGCACGACTGGCAGGGCGCCAAATTTGCCCGCATTGGCGACAATATGCGCTTTGTGGCCGTTACCGAAGGTGATAAGGTTGAGGCTGAGTTACAATTTGGATTCGCCGTAAATACTTATGGCGTTGGCGATCTGGTGAAAGTAATAGATAGCATCAGCGATGAAGCTGTTAACATGTTGCTTGCCGAATATGAGGAGACCTACGCCATGACCGATGACCTGAAAAAAGGCGGTGCCAAACACCAATCGGTTTATGATGCGGCGAAGATTGAATTAGGACTGAAGAAGTTTCTGGAAGACGGCGGATTTAAAGGTTTTACCGATACGTTTGAAGACCTGCACGGCATGATCCAATTACCGGGCATCGCAGCACAACGCCTCATGGCGGCCGGTTACGGTTTTGCCGGCGAAGGCGACTGGAAAACGGCCGCATTGGTACGTGCCTTTAAAGTAATGGGCAGCGGCTTAAAAGGCGGCAATGCCTTCATGGAAGACTACACCTATCACTTCGATCCTGCCAATGAATTGGTATTAGGTTCGCACATGCTGGAGATCGACGCATCGCTGGCCAGCGGCAAGGCGGCGCTGGAAGTTCATCCGCTGGGCATCGGCGGCAAGGCTGATCCGGCAAGGCTCGTATTTAACGTGGCAGGCGGCGCGGCGCTGAATGCATCGATCATTGATATGGGTAATCGCTTTCGCCTCCTGATCAACGAGGTAGAGGCTGTTGAACCGCAGCACGATCTGCCTAAATTACCTGTAGCGCGCGTGCTTTGGAAACCATATCCTGATATGAAAACCGGTTGTGCAGCCTGGATCTATGCCGGCGGCGCACACCATACGGCTTACAGTCAGAATTTAACTGCCGAGCATTTGCAGGATTTCGCCGATATGGCAGGATTGGAATTTATCCGCATAGGCAAGGATACCCGCCTCGGTGAATTGAGAAATGAATTGCGGTGGAATGATGTAGCTTATAAATAACAGCCCACATCCCCTCCGTGTTCTCTGTCAATCCCTCTGCGGCCTCCGTGGTTATTTTTAACCGCAAAGATCACGGAGCAGGCACAGAGAAACAGAGTTTAAGCCCGGTAAATAAAGCTGCCGGGCTTTTTTGTGGCAAACATTTTCGGGGCAGAAATGTCCTTATGGGTATGAAATATTTAAGTTTTATAGTGACTGTATTAATGCTCGCGGCCTGTAGTCGGGGCGGTAATAAGAATTCGGATAAGGATACATTGAGCACTACGGTTGCAGATACCACGAAGTTAAAATCGGCAGTAAGCAGTCTTTGTTTTTTGAAGACGGAAGGCAAGGATAGCACATCCATCCAGCTGGTTATTAAAGGCGACAGCGTTACCGGCGAAATGGATTGGGTACCTTACGAAAAGGATGCACGCCACGGCCAACTGCATGGCGTAATGAAGAACGATACCATTGCTGCTGCGTGGACATTTATGCAGGAAGGCATGCGCGATACCATCAACCTTAAATTCAAAATGGAAACCAACCAGTTAACACAAAAGCCATTGAAGGTGAATGCAAAGACAGGCCGGGAGCAAACGGATGATGCGGCGGGTTATACCGTTGTTTACCCGGCGAGTAATAAGGGGAAGAAATAGATTTGACGTGCCCGGCCCCGTGCGATTCCCGTCCCGGAGCGCGGCAGGGTGGGGTTTCTCCACCATGCATCAACGCTATACCGTGCGGAGGAAAGTTCCCGAAACCCCTTCCTCCTCCTTCCCCGAGGAAGGAAATCGCGCGGGCCCATGCTTTAGGAAAAAGGCGGCTATGAAAGCACAGCCGCCGGGTATTTGATACTGATCTTAACAAGCTTCCAAAACTTCACCTTTCATAGGTATCACCGGGGTTGTTTCAGTGTGTTTGCCCGCCTCGCGGTATTTATCGAGGTTGATGAGCAATACACTCAACAATATGATCACCAATCCGCCCATCTGCAGAGCCGAGATATGCTCTGCAGCGAACATCACCCCTAACAACACGGCTATCACCGGGTTCACATACGAATGCGTACTCACCTGTGTAGCCGGGCGCACCTGCAGCAGCCAGATATAAGCGCTGTACGCTGCTATGGAGCCAAATATTACCAGATAGATCATAGCCATCCATGCCTGTGCGGGCACCTGCTGAAAGCTGAATCCGGTAAATTCATGACGGGCAAAACTGGCGGGAATAAAGGCCATCCCACCTATGAGCATCTGCCATGCGGTGTTTACACGGGCAGGCGAATTGCTGTTCTTATTCTTGGAATACAACGAACCTGCACACCATGCGATCGGGCCGAGCAGTAATAAAATAAGTGCCAATATCGAGGCAGACCCGCTGTGCCCGCCCAGGGTTTGACGCAGTTGCTCGCCGAAGAGCAGGATCACGCCTGCAAAACCGATGATCAGCCCGCCGATGATGGAGCGGTTTCTGAAATTGGAACGCCAGTTGCCTTTATCCATCAGCACCAGCCAAACGGGCTCGGCGGCAATGGTAATGGCCACAATGGCGCTGGGCAGGGTTTGTTCCACCCAGATCACGATACCGGTGGCCACAAAGAGCAGCAATATACCGCTCACCCCCGAGTTGATGACATCTTTCTTCACCCACAATTTATCGCCCTTAAGCTTACACCAGGTGAGCAGGATCAGCCCGGCGGTAATGAAGCGCATGGCGCCCATCAGCATTGGCGGGAAGCCCTGCACTGCCATGCGGATAAAGAAAAACGTAGAACCCCAAACAATATAAACTACAGCGAACGCTATTATAACCAATAATGCGGGCGCTTTTTGACTGATATTTTTCATAATGATAGCTGTTTATTTTTTGATGATTGAATCGATACTCCATTTGTATTCGGGCAGGGAGGCCAGCAGCAGGCTTGCGGTACTAAGTGTGAAAACCGAATAGCCCAGCGGCGATTCGATACCGAACGAGATAGCCATTGAAATGGCAAAGGCCAGGCTCAGCAAAAAACTCCCCAAAGCAGCCAGGCGGGTAAACAGCCCGATGAGCAGCAGTATGCCGAAGCCGCCTTCGCCCAAGGTGGCGAGAACCGCGAACGTGGGCACCCATGAATGTGGAAAAAACACCATGGTTTGGCGCGCATAGTCCATAAAATGCTGCCAGTCGCCCCAGCCCACATGTGGCTGACCGTGTTTACCGATGATGCCGAGACGATCGGCCACTTCCCACAGGTAACTTACTGCTATAGCTAACCTGAGCAGTAATGAAGGCAATGAATAATTTTTGATGAGTTGCATGATTTTTTATTTGCTGATGTAAATCTATGACGTTAATGGACTATCTTTATAGTCCAATAAATACAAACAAGGTAGTCCAGCAATGCAATTTCCCAAAGGACTTATTTCGATAGATAAAAAATCGCAGGTGGCGGTTTACCTGCAGATTGCGAATGGTATTATCGGGTATATCAGGCGGGGTACGCTGAAGCCATCGTCGGCCTTACCGGCAAGCCGCGTGCTGGCTGCCGATCTGCAGGTGCACCGGAAAACTGTGGTGGCCGCGTATGACGAACTGTATGCACAGAGCTGGGTAGATGTATATCCACGAAGAGGAATTTTCGTAGCTAAGAACCTGCCCGATGTATCGCCCAGAAAACTATCAGCCACAGTGGCACAGTATAATTATCCCGAAAAAACTTTATTTGAGCTGACCAATAACCTGCGGCAACCTTATCCGCAGCAAATAAGACCCGCTGAAAATAACCTTGTTTTTAATGATGGTTTCCCAGATACACGTCTCGCCCCCGTCGATCTGCTGGTGCGTGAATACCGGCGGTTTGCGCGCTATCATTTCACTTCGAAATATTTGACTTACGGACCAGAGCAGGGTTCGGAACATTTACGTACGGAACTGGCCCGCTTCTTCGGCGAGACGCGCGGACTGCAAATTCAAAAAGAAAACGTTCTGATCACCAAAGGGGTGCAAATGGCCGTGTACCTGATAGCACAGGTAATGATCGGTAAAAACGATATCGTGATAGCCGGCGATCCGGGTTATGGCGGTGCCAACGAGGTATTTGAACAGGCAGGGGCCAAACTGGAACTGGTGCCGGTTGACGAATATGGCATCGACGTAAACGCGGTGGAAGCCATCTGCAAAAAAAGAAAGGTGAAACTGATCTATGTAATTCCGCATCACCACAGCCCTACTACCGTAACGCTGAGTGCAGAGCGCCGGATGCGCTTATTGGAGTTGGCGCATCAGTACAAGTTTGCCATTGTGGAGGACGATTATGATTATGATTTTCATTACGCCAGCAGCCCTATTTTGCCGCTGGCCAGCGTAGATAATTATGGTTCGGTGATCTATGTGGGGTCGTTTTCAAAGACGATTGCGCCGGGCATCAGGGTCGGGTTTATGGTGGCTCCGCAGAACTTCATCGATCAGGCGGCGCGTTACCGCAAACTGATTGACCGGCAGGGCGAACAGCTTCTGGAAGAAGCGATGGCCAACCTGCTAAAGAACGGCGATATAGGCCGCCACCTTAAAAAAGCCAACAAGATCTACCATGAACGGCGCGACACCCTTTGCCGCCTGCTACGCGAAAAAATGGATGGCTACGTGCGGTTTAAAGTTCCCGATGGCGGCTTTGCCATCTGGGTAGAATACCTAAACGGCGTAAAACCGCAGGAGGTGGCAGCGAAAGCGGCTGCTATCGGTCTTACCATTAGCTCTGGGCTGGACTATTATCGTAGCCCCGCCTACCCTAACAACCACGTGCGCATAGGCTTTGCCTCACTTAATGAAAAGGAAATGGAGGAGGCAGTGGAGCTGTTGAAACGGGCGATTGAGGCTGCCATTAAATAAACTCCCCAATGTTCTTTAGTTTTTTATTGTTGCTCTTTCCTCGTCGAAATACAATAAGAAGTGATCTCCTTCAGCAAACCATCCTCAAACTTATATACATCGCAGGATGAGATAAAGTTGGTGCGGCTTTCTTTCTCAATATAAAATTCGGCGGTGCCGTTAATGGCTATGCAATCGCCATCGGTAATTACATTATCAAGGGTAAATTTAGTGGCTACCGTAGTGAAGTATTGCGCTGTTTGGTTGCAAAAGGCTATTACTTCATCCTTTCCGTTGATAAGCTTTTCGCCGACCATATTAAAACTTACATCATCGGCCAGGTAAGGGTAAGTAGGTTCAAATTTACCGCCGGAGAATCGAGCGCAATCTGTTTGTAACGTTCGTGTGTCATGTTGCCCATATCCATCTAAATTAATTAATTTAGTTACTTAAACCTATCTGTATGAAAATCAAGCTCATTTTATTGCTCCTGCTGTGCGTAACGGCTTTCGGTTTTATCATCCCAAAAGAAGGCTGGACGCCGCTGTTTAATGGCAAAGACCTGACCGGCTGGGACACCTACCTTGGTCCCGACCTGGATGATAACGGCAAACCTGTAACCGATAAACCGCTGGGATTGAACAACGACCCGCGCAAGGTATTCACTATTGTAAATGAAAATGGTGAAAACATTATCCGCGTATCGGGCGAGAATTGGGGCGCCATCATCACCAAAGCAGAGTACCAGGATTATCACCTCCAATTACAGTTTAAATGGGGCAAGCTATTGTGGGGACAAAAGAAGAAAGGCAACCGGAAAGACAGCGGCCTGCTGTATCATTCGGTAGGTGCTTTTGGTGCCGATTACATGGCCTGGATGCGTGCGCAGGAGTTCCAGGTGGAGGAAGGTAATACCGGCGATTACTGGGGCTGCGCGGGCGGCATGGCTACCATTCCGGTAATCCAAAAATCAAAAGATAATTACGTTTACAGTGCGCAGGGGGTGATGACGGCTTTCAGCACCGAAAGCAAAGATGGCAGGCACGTAATTAAACAGGGCGGCGATGAAAAACCCTCCGGCGATTGGAACACCCTCGACCTGTATTGCCACGGCGATACCAGCATTCATGTGCTGAACGGCAAACTTGCAATGGTATTGTACCAGAACAGCCAGATAGATAAGGGCGTGATAAGAGCCATGACTAAGGGAAAGATTCAGCTGCAATCGGAAGGGGCCGAGGTGTTCTACCGGAATATTAAGATCCAGCCTATCCGGAAATTACCGGCTATGTATTTGAAATAGATTGTGCATTACCTCATTCACGTCATTGCGAGGAACGAAGCAATCTACATAGGACATTCCGCTATGCATGGTCAGAGATTGCTTCGTTCCCCGCAATGACGCGCGGGGGGATGCGTGATAATCTCTCCCAATTTTCTTCACTTTTTTAACACTTAAACTCTTTGTTGTTGTTAGCTTGTGTAACCCGTTTCGGCGTGGTATAGCTGTTAGTTATTTATTATCTTTGCGCAGCACAATATACTTATGGAGCAAACCCAGTTAATTAAGGGACTTAACATAAATTTCAAAGAAGCCGGTGATGGCAAGCCGCTTGTTTTTTTACACGGATGGGGCTCTAATTTACAGGCCTTTACCCGCGTACAGGAATATTTTCAGAACGATTTCCACACCTTCGCCATCGACCTGCCGGGCATGGGCAAAAGCCAGGAACCCAATGAGGTTTGGGGCGTGGAGGAATACACGCAGTTTATAGAAGAGTTTTGCCGGGTAAAGAATATTACCAATCCTATTCTGGCCGGGCATTCTTATGGTGGTCGGGTATCTATATTATTCTCGTCGCGTAACCCGGTGACCAAACTGGTATTGTTAGACAGCGCAGGTATTAAGCCAAAACGCTCGATGAAATATTACCTGAAAGTTTACTCGTTTAAAACGGCCAAGAACGTGCTGCCATTTTTGGTGGGTAAAACCAAAGCTGCCGAGATCATCGACAATTACCGCAAAAAAGCCGGCTCGAGCGATTACAACGCAGCTAATGGCATTATGCGCCAGATATTGGTAAAATCGGTAAATGAAGACCTGCAACACGTAATGCCAAACATCAAAGCCCCTACCCTGTTAGTTTGGGGCGAGAATGATACAGCCACCCCGGTAAGCGATGCCAAAATTATGGAAAAGCTGATCCCCAATGCCGGGCTGGTAGTGCTGAAAAATGCAGGTCACTTTGCCTTTGTAGAGAAACTCAACGAGTTTTTGATTATTTTGAACAACTTTCTTCAGCCTGATAAGAGAAACAGTTAATGGATAACATACTTTTTTTTGCCGCACTGGCGGTTATATTAGTTTATGCGTTTGCCAAATTGCGTTTCGAACTGCACATGATGCAGCTGAACTCGTATCGTAACGAACGTTATTTCAAGTGGTTAAAAACCAATCTCGTAATCACTACCCGCGTACTGGAAGTGATTGCGCTGGCCATAACCGGCGTGCTGATCCTGGCCGTTGGGCCCGGCGCGGCGGGAATAGCCTTTGTGCTTATCTACGCATTACTGGCTTACCTGCTCTTCGTTAAAAAACAAAAGAAACCGGTTGTGTTCACCAAACGTGCACAACGTTTGTTCGCCACAAATGCCGTTTTAACGATCCTGACCGGAGGCATTTATTTTGTGCTGACCGGTAAGACCTTCTGCACCGTTTGGGTGATTGGCTTTACTTTGTTCCTGAGCTTTATCTACATCGCCATAGCAAATATTTTAATGGCGCCGGTTGAAAAATCGGTAAACCAATGGTTTTATAACGATGCAAAACGCATCCTGGAACAACGGCCCGACCTGATCATCATCGGTATTACAGGCAGCTATGGCAAAACCAGCACCAAGCACTTTTTGTACCGCATGCTGAGCGAAAAATACAATGTACTGATGACGCCGGGCAGCTTTAACACCACCATGGGCGTGATCAGAACTATCCGCGAACAATTGCAGGCCACCCACCAGGTTTTTATTGTAGAGATGGGCGCCAAGCAACCGCACGATATTAAAGAAATTTGTGATCTGGTACATCCGCAGATCGGCATCCTGACCGCGGTTGGCGAGCAGCACCTCGAAACTTTCAAGACTATCCAAAATGTGCAGAAAACCAAGTTCGAGCTGATCGATGCGCTTCCTTCGGGCGGGTTGGCGGTTTTGAATGCAGATTACGAGTTTGTGGCAAATCGCCCGGTGGCAGACAGGGAAACCGCGCTGTATTCGTCAGATAACGAGCAGGTTGATTATTATCTTAAGGATATTAAATATTCGGCAAAGGGATCGGCGTTTTCAGTGTACCGTAAAGGCGAGCACCTGGCTGATTTTGATACCCGGCTGGTGGGTAGTTATAACCTGTCGAACATACTGGCAGGATATATTGTCGCAAGGCACCTGGAGGTTCCGGACAGCAGCGTTGCCTTTGCCATAAAAAAACTGGAACCTGTGCAGCACCGATTGGATGTGAAAGTGCACCCGAATGGCGTAACCGTGATTGACGATGCATTCAACTCTAACCCCGTTGGCTCGAAAATGGCGCTGGAGGTACTGAAAGGCATGGAGGGGCAGCGAAAGATCATCATTACGCCGGGTATGATTGAGCTTGGCGAAAAACAGGAATATTATAATACTTTATTGGGCGAGCAAATTGCAGATAGCGTTGATTATGCTATACTTGTAGGTAAAAATATTACGTTGCCAATTATGAAGGGGCTGAAGAACAAAAACTACCCCGATAACCAGATCTATGTTGCCCAGAACTTTAAGGATGCGGTGAACCATTTAAGCACCATGACCCGCAGCGGCGACGTATTATTATACGAAAACGATTTACCCGATACTTACGAACTATAAAAACCCCTTACAGCAGCACTCACATGAAAATTAAAATTGGCGTTATTTTCGGCGGACGGTCGGTTGAGCACGAGATCTCTGTTATCTCGGCACAGCAGGCTATCAGCGCTTTCGACAAGAACAGTTACGATATTACCCCTATCTATATCACCAAAACGGGTAAATGGTACACGGGTGACGCCCTTTTAATTGTCGACAATTATAAAAATACCGACAATTTACTGGCCCAGTGCACCGAGGTGTACATGACACCAACCTTTGGCGATTTTGCCCTGTACGGTTTGCAAAGCTCGATCTGGAAAAAAGCCGAAGTCTTTAAGATAGACGTGGCCTTCCCGGTTATTCACGGCACCAACGGCGAGGACGGCTCGCTGCAGGGGTTGCTGGAACTGAAGGGCATTCCTTACGTGGGCTGCGACGTGCTATCGTCGGCAGTGGGGATGGACAAGATCATGATGAAGATGGTGCTTAAGGAAAGTGGCCTGCCCGTAGTCGACTATACCTGGTTTACAGACCGCAGCTGGCATTTGGACAAACAGGCCATTATTGAAAAAGTAAATAAAATAGGCTATCCGGTTATCGTAAAACCTTCGAATTTGGGTTCAAGCGTTGGGGTGTCGAAAGCGGCAGACGAAGCAGCCTTGATAGAAGCTGTTGAACTTGCCGGCCGTTTCAGCAGCCGCATTATGGTTGAGCACATGGTGGTAGATCTGAAAGAGATCAACTGCTCGGTGCTGGGTGATGCTGCCAATCAATCGGCTTCGGTGTGCGAGGAACCGCTGGGTTCGGGCGATATCCTGAGCTATAAAGACAAATATGTTACCGGCAGCAAGGGCGGCAGCTCAAAGGGCATGACCAGCACCAAGCGCCGCATCCCTGCCGATCTGCCCAAGGAACAAGCTATGCTGATCCAGGATCTGGCGAAAGAAACCTTCCGCGTACTCTCCTGCTCAGGCGTTTCGCGGATCGACTTTTTGGTGGATAAGAAAGACAATAAGGTTTATGTGAACGAGATCAACACCATTCCGGGTTCGTTGTCATTCTACCTTTGGGAAGCTACCGATAAGAACTTTGGTCAGCTGCTGAAAACATTGATAGACATTGCCCTGAAACGCCAGCGCGAACGCGAAAACCTGATGGTAAGCTACAGTGAAAACATCTTTAATATCAGCGGCGCGGCATTATCCAAGTCGGGGAAATCGTAATCGTAGTGAATTTTGAGGCTCCTATACCGGCTAATCGTTCCGTCGACGGATGGAAAGACGTTGAAATAAAAGAAAACGGCGAGCCGCTGGTATTGTTGAATAACTATGCGCCTGATCATATCACTGTGCTGCAGCAATATTATCTGCAGGGGCTCTCTAATTCCATTAATGAATGTTTTTGCCGGGAGGGCCTTGCCACCCGGCTATTGACGGCGGCCAAAGCTATGCCGGCAGGTTATAAATTGCTGATTTGGGATGCATGGCGCCCCATTGAAGTACAGAATGAGTTGTTTGAAATTTACAAAGGCAAACTCGAGCAGGATACGGAACTGACCGGCGAAGCGTTGATCAACGAAGCTCAAAAATATATTTCCCTCCCCTCTACAGACCAAACGAAACCATCGCCGCATCTTACGGGTGGCGCTATTGATCTGACTATGATCGATGCTAACGGCCAGCGGTTAGATATGGGTACAGAATTTGACCATTTTGGCCCCGAAGCGCAGACCGATTATTTCGAAACCAAGCCTAACCCCTCAAAAAAAGACATCAGCATAAAAAAAAACAGGCGGTTTTTATATAACTTGCTTACCGCAGCCGGTTTTACCAATTACCCGCACGAATGGTGGCATTTTGATTATGGCAACCAGTTTTGGGCAGTGCAAACGGGCCGCGAAGCAATTTATAACCAAACAACCGCCCCTTCGCAATGAACGCTACAGAAAACATCAGCAGAAAAAAACGCCTCATCGTATGGCTCTCACTGGTAATTGCATTTTTAATTGCGCTGTTTTTTAAAATCTATCCATCCTCTGTCAATGATTACTTTACAAGCGGAAAGTTTGTAAAAGATCTCGGCAGCGACCTGTCGTCGGCCCTTTTAACATTGCTCACCTTCGGGCTGATCTACCAGGTTTACACAGAAAAAGAAAACCGTGAAATTGCAAAGAAGGATATAATTGATGCTTTACAAGCCGACGCCGGCACCCTTGCTTTATTGAGCGAAAACACAAGGATGGCATTTATAAAAAACACCGTATGTTCAATAATAGGTGAAAAATATGGCAGCTTATTGTACAGCAATGTAATAGAAAGATACATTGAAGAAACCACATCATGGCGCGAAAACCTCGTGTACAATGTTGAGTTTAACAAGGCAGACGAAGATTTTTCCTTTAAGGGAATACCTGAAATGCGGCAGGAAAATTATTACTCGCAGGAGGAAAGCCTTACTTACACCAAGCATTTTAAAAAAGGCACCAAGAATATTCCCTTCAGGGTAGTGTTTGCATTTAACGACAAAGACCTGGATCATCTGATGGGCGATAAGTTCATCTTTTTCAGGGGTATTATCCAGGTGGATGGGTTTGAAGAAGCCGTTGAGGAATATGTTCCGCAGGACTTTAAGGATTTTATGGAAAAATGCCTGAATTTGCGATTTACATTTTTCAACGCCAATGAGAACCCCGTTTTAGGCGGATCTGCATCAATCAGCGATTTCTGCAATATCACTTACATTAATGACGAGGTAAAGCGAATAGAGATCACTTTAAAAGACGAGCTGCTTAAAGAAATTTTGATGGAGGACGGTGACTCTGTGCATTATCATTGCAAAATGACTTTTAAAATGCCGTTCAGCAAGAAAAACACCAAGTTCCATCTGGCGCTACCTGAGCCTACATTAAACCCAACCATGAAATTACGTTTCGATAAGAGCATAAAAAACATCGATTATTTTACCATCTTCTCAAACAGTTCAAAAAAGCTTAAGTTTACAAAAGAAGGTTCAACCTACACGATCTCGACCCCCGAAATTATATACCCCCGTTCGGGAGCAATATTTTTCTGGAGCATATAAATATAGATATGGCTGATAAAAAGTACGTTTGGATAAATGGCCGGATGATGGAGGCCGAAAATGCTAAAATCGGCGTTACCGACCTTGCCCTGCACCGCGGCTATGGTATTTTTGATTTCCTGAAGATAGTTAACGGCAGGCCCATATTTATGGAGGATCATTTTAACCGGTTCTTCAATTCTGCAAAGGAAATGTATCTGGACGTTGCTTACAGTCGTGAGGAATTACGACAGGCTGTAATGCAGCTGACCGAAGCCAACGACATGACCACAGCAGGTATTAAATTACTGCTTACCGGCGGTTATTCTGACGATGGTTACAAAATGGGCGCTCCGAATCTCATCATTTTACAATACCCGTTAAACCTGCAGGAAGAAAATAAACTGGATAAGGGCCTGCAACTGGCAACCTTCGATCATGTAAGGCAGCTGCCTCATATCAAAACCATCGATTATTTGCAGGCGGTGCGGCTGCACCCCTTTATGCGCGAAACCAATACCGACGATGTGCTGTATCATGAAAACGGCATTGTATCAGAATGCCCGCGCGCTAATTTTTATATGGTAACAGATGATGAGATCGTCACTGCATCGAGGAATATCCTTAAAGGTATCACCCGGAGCAAGGTACAGAATTTCAACATCGACGGCTATAACATCACAGAGCGCGATTTTACGCTGGATGAACTGGCTAATGCCAAAGAAGCCTTTATTACCAGCACTACCCAATATGCTTTCCCCGTAACAATTATCGATGAGAGCCCTATCGGCGATGGAAAAGCGGGGCCGGTGACAAGGAAGATCAGGGAAATGCTTTTTGAACTGACCTATAACCGTTGATCTTTTCGATTCTGGTGATTTCGCTGATTGGATTACATTGCGGCTGATTTTTCGGAAGCGAGGACGCTCTCAATGTCTTTCGTTCAACCGTGGGCGCTTGAACAGGCGATTAGGATTTGGCTTAATATTTGCCCCCGGTTGTGTAAATCTATCTAATGCCGGAAGGACCGTCGATCGTTATTTTAAAAGAGGCTGTGCAGCAGTTTAAGGGGCTGACGGTTATCGATGCCAGCTGTAATAACCGTACTCTTGATACCGATTTGCTCATCGGGCAGCCGGTTGTCGACTTCAAAAGTTGGGGCAAACATTTTCTGATCTGCTGTCCGGATTTTACCGTTCGTATCCACATGATGATGTTTGGGTCGTATCGCATCAATTCGCATACGGCTAAACAGGCGCGGCTCCATTTGCAATTCGAGAACGGCGAACTTAACTTTTACGCCTGCCTGCTTCACCTGATCATCAATCCGCTGGACGACATTTACGACTGGGAAGCCGACGTAATGAGTGAAGCCTGGAATCCTAAAAAAGCCGTTCGAAAAATGAAAGAGCAGCCCGGTTTATTGATCTGCGATGCGCTGATGGATCAGCAGATATTTTCGGGCGTGGGTAATATTATTAAAAATGAGGTGCTGTTTCGTACCCGGGTTCATCCGTTGAGTTTGGTTAACGGACTACCGTCTGTCAAATTAAAAGAAATAACCAATGAGGCGGTCAATTATTCATTTGAATTTTTAAAATGGAAAAAAGCAGGCGTTTTGAGAAGGCACTGGGAAGCGTATGATAAAATGACTTGTCCGCGCAATCAGGTGCCCTTTATTAAACGGGATACGGGTAAAAGCCACCGGACGAGTTTTTACTGCGAGGTTTGTATGACGCTGTATAAGTGATTTCACCGATTGTTTTATGATTTCATCGATTTATTGTCGATACCCCACCGATGAGATTGCATTAGGGATCGCAGTGGATACCGGCCCGTGAATAAGGCCTGCGCAGTATGAACGAAGAGCCCGGCCGCAGGCAACGCCCTACGTGACACTAAAATTCCGCTTCAGCCTTCAGAAAAGCATCTTAAACGCATCTTCCCCCCTTATATTATCCAATCGAAAATTTATTAAATTAAACGAAGCTCTTAGTCACATAACTAAAATATTAGTTATTAAACCACGTTCAATGGCTTTAACTTAAACAATAAAACCATGAACAAATTTTTGATCCTGATCGCAGCATTTTTATTGATCTTTAAAACTTCCAATGCCCAAACAGAAAAAGGCAATCAAACCCTCGGCGTTAATTTGGGCTTCCAGTTTAGCAACGGGAAAAGCACGATCATCGACCCCGGCAACGGCTCCGTTTACTCCACAAACACCAACACCTATCACAGTTTTGACATCGGCCCCAATTACAGCTATTTTATCGCCGGTAAACTTGAACTTGGCGGCTCGTTGCAGTATTCTACCAGTTCGTCTAAAAGCACCGCAACTGCGCAAGATCCGCAGAGTAATAATTCACGGGCTTTTGGCGGACAAATGTTTCTTCACAAATACCTGATGTATCAAAATAAAATAGGGCTGCGCGCGGGGCCTTATGCGGGCTACAGCTACGCAACGCTGACAACTTTGGGCGCGCAGGGCACAGCCATCTCTAAAAACAAAAACAATGATTATTTTGGAGGCGGCGACCTGGCCCTGGTTTACTATCCTTCAAAAAGCCTGGGAGTATCGTTGTTCCTGGCAAGGCTTACTTATGACCATACCGATAATAGCGCGGGCAATGCCGTTTCTGCCGATAACGTCCACGGGCATAATAACAATCTTAATTTCAATTTCATCAGTAATGGCACATCTGTTTCGGTGTATTATGTTTTCGGGAATAGATAGCAAACTCTTCGTTTGTTGACAGAAAATTAAAACGTACCTGTAAGGCATCTGTTGTAATTACGACTACGTTATTAAAGAACACCATTAAAACATCAACAAATGGAAAAATTTGCATTACTGGCTCGCGTAGAAGCCAAACCCGGTAAAGAGACCGACGTATTGGAATTTTTGAAGAGCGCTTTGCCGCTGGCACAGGCCGAACAGGGAACGGTACGCTGGTATGCATTACAGATTGGCCCATCAACGTTCGGTATTTTCGACACGTTTGAGACCGAAGACGCAAGGGACGCTCACCTGAACGGCGAGATCGCAAAAGCGATGATGGCAAATGCCGGGACCTTACTATCACAGCCACCGGTAATTGAAAAAGTTGATTTACTGGCTATTAAATAAAATTTGATGAGGGAAATAAGGGCTTAGAAAAATCTCCAGGCAGATAAAATCCGCCTGAAGACCTGACGGCGGTGAAGTATCATGTGAGGCCCCGGACCAGGTCGACGGGATGACATTCTAAGGCTCAATTAGCGGTTGGTTACAGGGATTCTCTCGATGAAGCGGCAGTCGAATTAAAAAAAATTAAATAAAACTGAAACTTTCAAAAAAACGTTCCCGTATAACAACACTCATTGAGCGCCCTGCTCATCAATAATTTATCAAATCAAAAAGACTCCTGGCGCGAGGCCGGGAGCCTTTTATTGACTAAATGTAAAACGAAAATTTTACATTTTCAATAGAAGGCCGATAGATTTACAGGGCTTAAACCACTGGTTTAAAAATAGTTAATTACAAGGATGGAGTTGAAAGGCCGGTAAGCAATTGCCGGCCTTTCATTTTATACCGCTGATTTGGGGTGATTGGTATGATTGTGTTGATTATTTTTTGAGGGGGGATTGATTTGGGGACAGCATAAAAAAGATTTTGAAAAGATTAGCAGGAGATTGATTTGATGTTGAAGCGGTACCCTGAAAAATACAGGTTTCAATAATTATGGCGTTGCCTGTGGCCCGCGCTATCCGCTCATACTGCACAGGCCTTATTCACGGGCTGGTATCCGCTATCGCTAACGCAGAATTCCGGTCCAGACAAAAATCCGCACATCTTCATATCCGCACATTCGCACATTTCTTCTATATTTACGTGTTAACTGATCTTATCTTTTGCCGTTATGAAGAAACTCTATTTTCTTGCGATATTTCTTTTCCCGCTTATTGCTGCCGCACAAAAAGCCGACATACAAAAAGACTCGGTTTGGTTTGTGAATAATTATGAAAAAAAGGAAGTGACCATCCCCATGCGCGATGGTGTGAAGCTTTTCACCTCCATTTATATGCCGAAAGACAAATCGGAAAAGCACCCGGTTTTGATAACCCGAACGCCGTATTCCTGTTATCCTTATGGCACAGCTTTTCGCCAGTATTGGTACAGCTATATGATAGCGTATGCGCATGAGGGCTATGTGCTGGTTACGCAGGATATCCGCGGGCGGTGGATGAGCGAGGGCGTTTTTGAAGTGGTGCGGCCTTTCAATCCCAATAAAAAAACAAAAAATGATATTGACGAAGCGAGCGATACTTATGACACCATCGACTGGCTGGTGAAAAATATAGCCGGCAACAACGGCAATGTGGGTGTTACCGGCATTTCGTTCCCGGGCTTTTTTGCTACAGAGGCGGCATTGAGCGGGCATCCGGCATTAAAGGCGGTTAGTCCGCAGGCACCGGTGACAGATCGTTTTTTTGGAGACGATGACCACCATAACGGCGTGCTGTTTTTGATGGACGCCTTTGATTTTCACGTGGGTTTCGGATTTAGTCAGCCGAAGGATAAGCCGTCGATGAAACCGGCTAAAACTTACAATATTCCACGTACCGACAACTATGCCTGGTACCTGAAAATGGGCGCCTTGCCGAATTTCACCAAAATAACCGGCGATTCGCTGAAATTCTGGTACGATATGATGAACCACCCGAACCTTGACGACTGGTGGAGAGCACGCGACACCCGTTCGGGCATTAAGAATGTAAAACCCGCCATGCTGGTGGTTGGCGGTTTGTTTGACGCCGAGGACGGCTATGGTGCATGGCATACCTACGATGCGCTGGTAAAGCAAAGCCCTGCTACCACGAGCAAACTGGTAGTAGGCCCCTGGTATCATGGGCAGTGGGCAAGCAAAGACGGCACGCACCTTGGCAACGTAATGTTTTACAGCAATACGGCAGATTGGTATCAAAAGAATATCGAGGTGCCGTGGTTCAATTATTATTTGAAAGGAAAAGGATCGATAGATAGCATCAGTAAGACCACGATATTTTTCTCAGGCGAAAACAAATGGCATAAGTTTAAGGAATGGCCGCCGGTGGACGCTACCACCCCTACCCCGGTTTATCTGGAAAAAGACGGGCAGCTTTCGTTCAGGCAAACCGGCGATACGGGTTCTGATACCTATATCAGCGATCCGTCAAAACCGGTTCCCTATGCTGAAAAAGTGCATGTTGACCGCACCCGCGAGTACATGACCGACGACCAGCGCTTTGCCTCGCGCCGTACGGACGTACTTACCTATCAAACCGATACTTTAACCAATGATATTACATTGGCCGGGCCGGTGATTGCCGATCTGATGGTGAGCCTGTCCAGTACTGATGCTGATTTTATTGTGAAGCTGATAGACGTACTACCCGATAGTACGCCAAACAACCCGGTGACCAAATACCCGATGGCCGGTTACCAGATGCTGGTACGTGCCGAAGTAATGCGCGGCCGTTATCGCAACAGCTTTTCAAAACCGGAGGCATTTGAGCCGGGCAAAAAATCGGAAGTGAAATTTACCCTGCCCGATGTGGCGCATACCTTTAAGAAAGGCCATCGCATGATGATCCAGGTGCAAAGCAGCTGGTTCCCGCTTACAGACAGGAACCCGCAGCAGTTTGTGGATATTTATCACGCTAAGGATTCTGATTTTGTGAAAGAGACCATCAATGTGTTTCATGAGGAATCAAAAGTGGTATTGCCGGTTTTGAAATAGATGTGCGGATGAATCCGCAATGACAGTGTTTTTATATTATCAAAATGATATTCAACCTAAATATTTAAACAATGAAAAAACTGTACTTATTGCTGGCTTTTTTGCTGCCGGTTATGGCTTTTGCTCAAAATGCGGATTCGGTTTGGTTTGTGAATAATTACACCAAGCAGGAAGTAAGCATCCCGATGCGGGATGGGGTGAAGCTGTTTATTTCGGCTTATCTGCCTAAAGATAATTCAGAGAAACATCCTATCCTGATGGAGCGGACGCCATACTCATGTGCGCCGTATGGCAAGGATCAATACCGGCCGTTTTGGGTGAACCATTTGATAGAATACTGCAAAAAGGGCTACATCATGGTAATTGCCGACGTGCGCGGCCGCTGGATGAGCGAGGGCCAGTTTATGGACGTACGGCCCTTCAACTTCAACAAAAAAACCAATAAGGATATCGACGAAACAACCGATACTTATGATACCATCGACTGGATGGTGAAAAACCTGGCCAACAACAATGGCAAGGTTGGCGTGTTCGGTATTTCCTACCCTGGCTTTTATTCAACGATGGCCTCACTAAGCGGGCACCCGGCATTGAAAGCGGTTAGTCCGGAGGCGCCGGTGACCGACTGGTTTGTGGGCGACGACTTTCATCATAACGGGGCATTCTTCCAGATGGATGCTTTTGCATTTTATAAAGGATTTGGCTTCGGTGCACCTCACCCTAAACCAACCACCATCGCCGCTAAAACTTACGATTACCCGGATTTCGACAATTATAATTTCTACCTGAAGGTCGGCGCTTTATCAAACCTCACCAAAATTGCCGGTGACAGCCTGATCTTCTGGAACCAAATGATGAACCATCCTAACCGTGATGATTTCTGGATGGCCCGTAACGCCCGCGTGGGTATCAAGAATGTGAAACCTGCCATGCTGGTAGTAGGCGGCATTTTTGATGCAGAGGATTGTTTCGGCGCCTGGAATACTTACCAGGCTATCGATAAGCAAAGTCCGGCTACCAATAACCGTTTGGTAATGGGGCCGTGGTATCACGAGCAGTGGCGCAATAACGACGGTACACACCTCGGCAACGTACAATGGGGCGCCAATACCAGTAAATATTATGCCGAAAACATCGAGATCCCGTTTTTTGAATATTACCTGCGCGGCAAAGGAACGGTAGACAGCATCAGCAAGGCTACCGTATTTTTTACCGGCGAGAACAAATGGCATCACCTGAAACAGTGGCCCCCTGCCGATGTGAAGCAGACCAATATTTACCTGCAACAGAAAGGCGCATTGTCGTTCAATCAGATCCAAACCTTCGCGCCCTCGTTTGACAGTTATGTGAGCGATCCGTCGAAACCGGTGCCTTACACCCAGAACGTGCATTTTAACCGCAGCCGCGAATACATGACCGACGACCAGCGTTTTGCCGCGCGCCGTCCGGATGTATTGGTTTATGAAACGCCGGTACTGGATAAGGATATCACGCTGGCAGGCCCGGTAGTGGCCGATCTGCTGGTTTCCATTTCCAATACCGATGCCGATTTTGTGGTGAAGCTGATCGACGTTTTCCCGAACGATGCAGGTCATAACGACGTAGATATCTACGCCGAAGCCGATGCGCCGAACACCGTTCCGCAGGGCGGTTACCAGATGCTGGTGAGGGGTGAAATTATGCGCGGGCGATATCGCAACAGCTATTCAAGCCCGGAGGCGTTCAAACCCAATCAAACCACACAGGTGAAATATACCCTGCCTGATGTAGCGCATACCTTCAAAAAAGGCCATAAAATTATGGTGCAGATCCAAAGCAGTTGGTTCCCGCTGGTTGATCGTAACCCGCAGCAGTTCATTGATATTTACCATGCCAAGGATGAGGATTTTGTGAAGGAGACGATTAATGTTTATCATAATCAGTCGAAACTGGTATTGCCTATCGTTGGAGATTGATGTGCGGATTTTGCATGTGCGGATTCTTGATGTGCGAATTTTTGATGTGCGGATGTGCGAATTAATCCCTTTTTGTAATTGCGAGGAACGAAGCAATCTCGTCGCCAATGTATTAACGCCAATGCACCGGCGGTGATGAACGCGAGGAGATTGCTTCGTTCCTCGCAATGACAAAGTTTTACAATGCTCCCTTTTATTCTTGTTATCCAGAGCGTAACGAAGGATCTTATACGCCATTCATACTATGCATTGTCGGCAATGCTTTATTGAATAAGATTCCCCTTCTTCCTGTCTTGATTCTTGATTCTTGATTCTTACCTCTCCTTAATAAGAATCATTCTAAATAAATTCTGTAGAAATTTTGGATTTATAAAATGTCGGAACTACATTTGTGGCATTATTTATAATTAGTCTAAATAAATACAGATGATTCACACTCAACCAAAATCTCTTTTTAAATCCCTGATACTTTTAATGGCCTTCGTGCTGGCTGGCATTAACCGGCTTGCAGCGCAACAGGCTACAGGCACTATACATGGCAAGGTGGTTACTGCAAGTAAGCAGCCTGCCGATAACATTTCCATTGGTTTAATGGGTACCAGCTATGGCAACTCAACCAACGCTAAGGGCGAATTTACCTTTAAAGCTCCGGCGGGTTCGTACACTATCATTATCTCTTACGTGGGTGTGCAAACTGTTGAAGTACCGGTTACAGTAGCTGCCGGGCAAACCACAAACGTTCCCGTGATCACCGTAAATGCCAGCATGTCGCAACTGAGCGAGGTAAATATTATTGCCAGCCGGGCTAACCGCTTTACCCGGAAGATCAGCAACGATGTGGGCAAGATTCCGCTGAATGCGCTGGAAAACTCGCAAAGCTACACTACCGTAACCAGCGAATTGCTGAAAGAACAACAGATCTACAACGTTGACGATGCCTTGAGAAACGCGCCGGGCCTGCAGAAAATGTGGGATGCAACTGGTCGTGCGGGCGATGGCGGCGGTTACTTTACACTACGCGGGTTCCCTACCCAAACGAAGTTGCGTAATGGCGTTGCAGGCTTGGTTACCGCCGGTATCGATGCGGTTAATATCGATAAGATCGAGGTGATCAAAGGTCCGTCGGCTACGTTGTTTGGCAGCACATTGACTTCGTTTGGTGGGTTAGTGAACCGTGTTACCAAGAAGCCTTATGATACTTTAGGTATAGAGATCGGTCAGGCTGTGGGTAATTACGATCTGAGCCGCACGAGCCTTGATTTTAATACGCCGCTTACCAAAGATAAAAGCGTGCTTTTCCGCCTCAACTCGGCTTATAACTACGAGGGCAGTTTCCAGAATTATGGCAAGAGCCGCACCTTTGCATTTGCGCCGAGCCTTTCGATCAAAGCAAGCGACAAGCTTTCGTTCCTCGCTGAAGCAGAGTTATTTTACAGCCGCGCTGCCGCCAAGCCGTTCTTCTTCTTCTATTCGTCGCCGCTGGATATGAGCGTTACCAATGCCAACCAGCTGAACATCAACTATAAAAACGCCTACTCGAATGACGACATTATGCAATATTCGCGCAGTTCGAACTACTTCGCGCAGGCTAAATACAAGATCTCAGACAAGCTGACCTCACAAACGATCTTCACTTCTTCGAACAGCTTTTCGAACGGACCAAATCCTTACTACTATTTAATTACCGACGCGCTGGCTGTAAGCATGGGCGCTAAAGATCTGCCGGGCAATAACAATTACATTTTGCGCGAAGACCAATCAACCCATAACAGCAAACTAAACGCTACCGAGATCCAGGAAAACATCAACGGCGATTTCAACATCGGCAAATTGCGCAACCGTTTTGTATTGGGCCTTGATTGGCAGCACCAGAATTCGCGCCAGGTTTATTATGGCAACTCGTATGGCGTTGTTCCTATCAATGATCCTAACTTCGATTACGGTTCATTTAACAAATTGCTGGTTGATCAAACCAATGCGGCCAACCCGTTAACATCGTCAAACACTTATTCCTACATCTACAAAACCGATACCTACAGCGCATACATTTCTGACGTGCTCAACATTACCGATCAGCTCATCGCTTCGGCAGGCGTGCGTGTGGATCATTATGAAAACAAGGGCACCTATAATATAGATAACGTGCAGCAATCTAAACCGTTTAATCAAACAGCATTCTCGCCTAAATTCGGGTTGATCTATCAGCCTGTTAAAGACGAACTTTCATTGTTTGCCAACTACCAGAACGGATTTGTGAATCCGGGTGTATTCGTGAACGGCGATGGTCAATCGGTTGTGGCCAAGCTGCAGAATGCCAACCAGGTTGAGGGTGGTGTGAAGATGGCCTTCCTGAACGGCAAGATCAACGGTACGCTGAGCTATTACCGCATTAATCTGAGCAATACCCTGCGCGCTATCCCGAACTCTCCGGTTTTTGGGCAGGTACAGGATGGTACGCAAAGCAGCAAGGGCTTCGAGGCTGAAATCATAGCCAACCCGATTACCCCGCTGAATATCGTGGCAGGCTTTTCGTATAACGATTCTAAATATACCAAAGCCGATGCCGACGTGGAAGGCCTTCGCCCGGTTACAGCCGGATCGCCGTACCTGGCCAACCTGTACGTGAGCTATCGTTTGCCACAAGAGGCTATTAAAGGCTTGGGCGTTGGTTTTGGCGGAAATTATGCCAGCAACAACAAGGTGGTTAACAGCGTGAGCCAGGGCAGTTTCTTCCTGCCATCCTACACCTTATTTAACGGTTCGGTGTTTTTAGACAGACCGAAGTATCACCTCGGTTTGAGCACCAACAACATCATGAACAAGCATTACTATACCGGATATACAACGGTTAACCCGCAAAAGCTGCGTCAGTTTGTGTTAAGCGCATCGTATAAATTATAAAGGATGACAAGGTTTAAAAAGACCATTCTTTTTCTGCATCGCTGGCTCGGTTTCATCACCGGGCTGGTGGTGCTGATTGTGAGCGTTACCGGCTGCTTGTTCTGTTTTCAGGATGAAATCCAGGATGCGCTCTGCGATTATCGCAAGGTGGAAATACAAAACAAGCCTTTTGTAGCACCGTCAATTTTAAAGTCCACGGCATTAAAACAGCATCCCGGTGCTGCGATAAACTACATTTATTATTTCGGGAAAGACAGGCCTGCGGAAGCATTGGTGAGTCACCCGAAAGAGGGCTTCCGGTATGTTTTTATGAACCCTTATACCGGGGCCATCACGCATACAGAAGATCCGTCGAAGAATTTTTTTGTGATCGTTGAGTTTATTCACCTGTACCTGCTGCTGCCGCCAAAGATCGGGCAGCCGCTGGTGGGGATCTCGGTCATTATTTTTGTGGCGATCATGATCACCGGCATTATCCTGTGGTGGCCTAAACGTAAAAGCGACCGCAAACGCAGCTTTACCATTAAATGGAACGGCCGCTGGCGCCGGGTAAACTACGATCTGCACAACGTGCTTGGCTTTTATGCTACCGGAATCACCATCATATTAGCCATTACCGGTTTATCCATCGCATTTGATTGGGTAACCCAAGGCATTTACAAAACCGCCAACCTGGGCGGCAATTATTCGGCGGAGAAAAGTATGGCGAAATCAGATTCGTTACAAAAGGTAGTCGCCGGGCAACCTGCACCGGATCAAGCGCTGATAATAGCTCAACAAAGGTCGCCAAAAGCCCAAATGTTCCTGATCTATATGAACGACGCAAAGTCAGGCACAGTTGAGGTGACCGCCTATGCCACCGCGCTGCATTTTTATAAAAGTGATATTTATTCGTTTGACAAGTACAGCGGTAAGTTATTGAAGACGCTTACCCATGCCAGAAAAAGTCCAGGCATGAAGCTGAACAGTATGAATTATGATATTCACGTGGGGCAAATCTTAGGACTGACCGGAAAAATTGCCGCGTTTTTAGCCAGTTTGATTTGCGCCAGTTTGCCGGTTACCGGGCTAATTATATGGTTAGGGAAACGAAAGAAAACAAAGAAAAGTAAACCGCGGCAAGTGGTGCACAGGAGGTTGGAGAAGCAACTGGCCCGGTGATTTTTTGATGTGCGGATTTTGAATGTGCGAATGTGCGAATGTGCGAATCCCCGCGCTCGTCATTATAAGGAGGGCAATAGCGATTTCTCAATCCGCACATTCAAAATCCGCACATCCGCACATTAATTACTCCCCTTCAGCGCCTGTTCAACCGCTTGTTTGGCCATTGGTTCCATCATTTTATAACCATCAAGGGTTGGGTGGATGCCATCGGCGGCGAGATTAGCAGGAAGACCTTTTTCACTATCCACCATGGGGGTGTAGTAATCAAGGTACACAATATTGTTTTTCGCGGCGTAATCTTTCAGCATACCATTAAGGGCTATTACCTTTTCGGTTGGGATGATGGCCGGGCGCCAGGGGAATTTGTTTGCAGGCAACACCGATGAGATCACCACTTTAATATTGGCTGCCTTGGCCAGTTGCGCCATCGACACGATATTGCCATAAACATTCTCCAGTTTTATCGGGCCGGTGTTTTCTGCAATATCATTGATACCCGCCAGGATCACCACCACTTTTGGGTTAAGGTTGATCACATCCTCGCGGAAACGTACCAGCATCTGGCTGGTGGTTTGGCCGCTGATGCCGCGGTCGATGTAGTTGTTTTTGGTAAAGAAGGTGGAATCGTTCTTGATCCAGAAATCGGTAATAGAGTCGCCCATATACACTACGCGGGTTTCGCCTGCGGCCGGAGCAGCAAGTTTACTGTTATCGTCTTCATAGCGTTTAATGCCCGGCCAATCTTTTGGATCCTGCGCATAGGCGCCTATAGCAAGCAATAGTGTAAATGCGGTTAAAAAAACTTTTTTCATGGTAGCGAATTTAATTTAAATGTAAAGGTTATTGGTAAAACGGATTTTTTTAGCGTTTCGGGGTAACATTGCAAATAAAATAAAAATTATGGTTAAACCATTTGCCGGTCCCCTCGTCAAATGGACTTAACTAAATGGCCGCCGCGCAAACATAGCGCAGCAAATTGAAAGTTATGCCATCTGTTCGTTCCATATTTGCCGCCCCTGCAAAGTTTACACGAATGACCTTCGTGTGCCTTTTCGTGATGTCTTTTCCCGGCTGTAAAAGCGGCCCGTCAATTTATAAAAGCGAGTGCGATGCTAACGTCTCTTTTAAAAAAGTAGATTTTACCCAGCTTATTGATCATATCCAAAAATACGACCACCAATACGTGGAGGTAAAGGGCGTTTATCGCGAAGCAAAAGAACAATCGGCTTTATTTAACGATAGCCTGTTCGTCGATCACTCAGACCGGCATGCGCTTTGGATCAACTTCAGCCAGGATTGTCCTTTATATCTGGAAGGCACTCGTCAGGGGCTTTTCGAAGTTACCAGCGACGGTTTTATTTCCATCAATAACCAAAGCGTAACCATTCGCGGTCGTGTCGATCTGCATAATACCGGCCATAAGGGACGTTATAAAGGCACATTAGACCGGGTGAGCTTTGTTAAACTGTAACCATTCAGTGGCCAATAACCATATTATTGGTGGTAATAAAAGTTTTCAGCATGCTTACCATCGTACGCTTGTTATCGCCATTCAGGATACTGTCTGTCGATGTTAAAAAACCTTCTATTTCCTGTGCCTGGTGCCTGTTAATAGTTGCAAACCCCATCGACCAATCGGGAAAATTACGGGTATTCAGCGGCTTGTCGATCAGTTTGATGACATTCTTGTGCCGCACATCGTGTTCTATCACTCCAAATATCACATCAACATCGGCAGGATCGCCCTCAAGAGCCTGGATAAACGTGCCCTCGCTGTAAAGCAACACTCCGGTAACGTTATGTTCGTCGTTCTTTTTTCGTGCTGTTTTTAAAATTTCAAGCAGTTGCCCGTCGCTCATCAAATTGACGGCCGTGCTGATATAAGCCAGTTGTTTCATAAAAAATTCAGAGAGAGTGAAAATTAAAATACATAACTCATGCTTTATGGAATTGTTGTGTAATAAAGTTGTGATGGAGATGGAACGGATCAGTCGTCTATTTCAAGTTGCAACCCGTCATAAGCCAGCTCGATGCCCCGGGGTAATTCGGCATCGATGTCCTGATGAAGGCCCAGGCGGTGGCTGATGTGGGTGAGATAAGTTTTTTCAGCGCCTATTTCCTTCGCGAAAGCAATGGCTTCATCAAGGGTGAAGTGCGAAATATGTTCCTGCTTTTGCAGCGCATTGATCACCAGTATCTTCGTACCTTTTATCTTCTCCTTTTCCTCGTCCGACACAGTTTTGGCATCGGTGATGTACGTAAAATCATTTACGCGGAAACCAAGCACGGGCAATTTATAGTGCAGCACCTCAATAGGTGTAAAGTTGACGTGGCCTATATTAAAAGGCTCGTGACCGATAGTATGTAACGTAAGCTGCGGAATACCGGGATATTTAAACTCTGCAAAAATGTAAATGAATTCGCGCTTCAGCGCTTCCTGCACACGCAGATCGGCATAAACGTCGATAGCGGCCTGCTGGCGGTAGTTGAAGGCGCGGATATCGTCGAGGCCGGCAATGTGGTCTTTGTGCTCGTGGGTGAAAACGATGGCATCCAGTCGCTGTACGCCTGCGCGGAGCATCTGGTAACGGAAATCGGGCCCGGAATCGATCACTATAACTTTTCCTTTATCTTCCATTAAAATAGAAGTGCGCAAACGGGCATCCCGCGCATCCGCAGACGTACAAACTTCGCAGTTGCAGGCTATTACAGGTACGCCCTGCGAGGTGCCAGTGCCTAAAAAAGTTATGGTCACAGTTCCAGTTTCATTTGTTTAAGCTGATGCAGAAAGGCGGTTTGCTTTTCATCCAGCAGATTATAATCTATCTCCAGTTCGCGAATCAGTTCCGATAGCGAGAGGATCTTACTTTCCAGACCCGAAAATTTATTCACTACTATCATTTTACTGTTTTGCAGCAGGCAGGCGCCGGTTTTAAAATTGCCCTTTTCGTAACGCACGCGATAGCCCGAGGTTTTGAGCAACAGTTCCAGTTTTTCAAGCGTGTGAGTGGTGATCGTAAGCATGGAATTCAAAAATAGGGAAAAGTGGGGAAAGTCGGAAAGATGACTTGCATATGGAAAGTGCAGAGGGTCTTAAAAGCACCGGCCCGTGCGAATGCTTCCTCGGGGGAAGGAGGAGGTAGGGGTTTAGCAAACTTTTCGTCCGCACGGCATTCCCTGTAATGCATGCGCAGAAACCCCACCCTACCCGCCCCGAGGCGGGAACCGCACAGGCTGGAGCTTTTTCATTCGCGCCATTGCCGCAACAAAATCTCTTTCGGACTTTCCGGACTTTCGGACATCGGACTACACTTGACTTCCCGACTCCCTCTGTAACAAAAAAATTTCTTCCGGACTTACCAACTTTTCACACATTCCGACTATCTTGTACCTCAATCACCTAAATAAAATTAAACCACTTATTGACCAATGGATAAAAGCTCCAACCGCTTTCTCTCGCTCGATGTATTTCGGGGGATGACAATTTGTTTCATGATCATTGTTAACACACCCGGCAGCGGCGCGGCGCCATTTGCACCGCTTGAACATGCCGCCTGGTTTGGCTTCACCCCTACCGACCTCGTGTTTCCGTCGTTCCTTTTTGCCGTGGGTAACGCCATGAGCTTTTCGATGAAAAAGTTCACGAATATGAGCAGCGGCTCAGTGGTTTGGATGATATTGAAACGAACCGCGCTGATCTTCCTCTTTGGTTATTTAATGTCGTGGTTCCCGTTCTTTTTGCATGACAAGGCAGGCTGGCATTTCCAGTTATCGCCTATCAGCCATACCCGTATTTTAGGCGTTTTACAGCGGATCGCGCTTTGCTATATGTTCGCATCGCTGATGGTGTATTTTATTAAATCGACCACAACAATTGTTGTCATCAGTATTTTACTGCTGTTCGGTTATTGGTTCCTGCTGCTTGCTTTCGGCGATCATGCACATCCTTATGATATGCTCACCAACGCCGGAACTTACCTGGACAAATATCTGCTGGGCGACGATCACCTGTATCACGGCGAAGGCGTGGCCTTTGATCCTGAAGGATTTTTGAGTACCCTGCCGTCTATCGTGAATGTGATCTGCGGCTATTTTGCGGGCCGTTACATTCAGGAAAAAGGCAAGCGTTACGAAACCATTGCCAAGCTGATGCTGTGGGGCGCGCTGTTTATCTTCATAGCACTTTGCTGGAATATGACCTTCCCTATCGCTAAAAAATTATGGAGCAGTCCATTTACTTTATTAACCGTTGGACTGGATCTGATGATCATTTCGGCACTGATCTACATTGTCGAGATCCGCGAAGCCAACAAATGGAACTGGACGGCGTTCTTTACTACCGTAGGCAAAAATCCATTGCCGGTTTACCTGTTTTCCGAGCTTTTTGTAGTGGTGCTTTTTATGATCCAGGTTACGCCAACCAGCAATTTCTTCGGCTGGATCAATAGCGTACTGTTCCAGGTTATTGCGCCGGGGGCAATAGGATCGCTGCTGTTTGCTATTTGTTATATGCTGGTGTGCTGGTGTTTCGGGAAGATATTGGATAAGAATAAAATTTATCTGAGGGTGTGAAGTCCGCAGGGGCATGAAGCATAGAGACACAATGCATTGTGTCTCTACAAAAATCATTCTTTAAAAAATCCTCATAGAGACACAACACATTGTGTCTCTAAACTTTGTTCCTACCCTAACAACGCTCCCTTAAATTCCGGCTTTACCCGTTTTTTACTGGCCTGCTCGTAGGCGTAGGCCAGTTTAATAATATCCCCTTCTTTATAAGCGGTACTGATGAACGATAGTCCTATCGGCAGGCCGTGCGCGTAGCCCATCGGTACGGTGATGTGTGGGTAGCCGGCCATTGCTGCCGGGCTGGAAAATCCAAATCCGTTATCGTAGTCGCCGTTTACCAGGTCGATGCATTCGGCAAAGCCGTTGGTTGGGGCGATGATGGCATCGAGGTTATTTTGTTTCAGGAGGCCGTCGATGGTGTTGCGGGTGGTGGTGGTAGTGATTTTCACCGCATCGAGATATTCTTTGCTGTCGAGGCCGCCTTTCTTTTCGGCCAATTCGAGGGTTTCCTGTTTAAAGAAAGGCATTGCCCTGGCCTCGTTGTTTTTATTAAACGCGATGACATCGGTAAGCGATTTTATCTTTGAATTGGCGTCGGCGAGGTATTTGTTCAGGCCATCCTTAAATTCATAAAGCAATACGGTGAAGCTATTTTGACCTATGCCTTTGAGCTGATGATATAATTCTACCTCAACAATGGTAGCGCCTTTGGCTTTCAGCACGTCGATGGCCTGCTGAAAAATGGGATCCATTGCGGCATTTACCTTCAGGCCATTCTTTTCAACGCCAATCCGTTTTCCTTTCAGGCCGTCGGCATCCAGGAATTTTGTATAGTCAGTTTCGGCTTTGCCTTTACTGGCCATAGTGTACACATCCTGTGGGTCTTCCCCTGCGAGTGCGCCGAGTAAGATTGCTGCATCACGAACAGTTCGGGCCATGGGTCCGGCGGTGTCTTGTGTTTTAGAGATAGGGATAATACCGAACCGGCTCCATAAACCTACCGTTGGTTTGATGCCTACCAGTCCGTTTACTGAAGACGGGGAAACTATCGAACCATCTGTTTCTGTTCCTATGGCTATAGCGCACAAATTTGCTGATGCCGCTGAACCTGAGCCAGCGCTCGAGCCGCTTGGATTGCGGTCGAGGATGTATGGGCATTTGGTTTGTCCCCCGCGGCTGCTCCATGCACTGGTAGAATGTGTGCTGCGGAAGTTGGCCCATTCGCTCAGGTTGGTTTTACCTAATAGCACCGCTCCTGCCTCGCGAAGTTTGTGCACGATAAAGGCATCCTGCTTGGCATAATTATCTGCAATGGCAAGGGCTCCGGCGGTGGTGCGCATATTGTCGCCGGTGTTAATGTTATCTTTGATCAAAACAGGAATACCGTGCAAGGGTCCGCGAATTTTGCCGGCGGCACGTTCCTTATCCATCGCATCGGCCATGGTGAGGGCATCTTTATTTACTTCGATCACCGAGTTGAGCTTCGGACCGTTCTTGTCTATTTCATCAATGCGCTTCAGATACATTTCGGTAATGGAGCGCGATGTGTATTCCTTGCTTTTCATCTTTTCCTGCAGCATGTCGATGGTGACCTCGTTGAGGGCAAAGTCATCGGGCTTGTCAGTGTCACCGGCTGATGTTTCTTTCTTTGAAGAAGGGGTATTGCAGGCGGCGGTGCCCAAGGCTGCTAAAGTAATGCCTGCCATGGAGCCGGCTTTGAGGAAATTTCTGCGTTGCATGGATCTGGTTTGATTGATTGTACAAGTAACGAAATTTTGAAGAGATTAGGAATTGGTAACGAAAAAATTGCGGGGGGTGTCCACCTGCACGTCATTGCGAGGAACGAGGCAATCTCTGAACTATGCACAGCGGGAATGTCCTGTGTAGAGATTGCTTCGTTCCTCGCAATGACGCAGGAGGTTAGTTAAACTCCTCATATCATGCATCCACAAAAAATTCCTCTTGCACTTGTAACAAAGTATTTAGACATTTGTCTAAATATATAAATAAACAATTACGATTGAACGCATTATTCAAAGCCCTTAATGATCCTACCCGGCGGGAGATCCTGGAACTGTTGAAAGCAAAAGACCTCACCGCGGGGGAAATTGCCGATCAGTTCAATATTTCCAAGCCGAGCATTTCGCATCACCTCGATCTGCTGCGGCAGGCCGGGTTGGTGGTGTCGGTCAAGGAGGGACAGTTCATCTATTATTCATTAAATACAACGGTGATGGACGAGATGGTTAAATGGATCATCAGCCTTCAATCACCAAAAAAATAAAAACGATCACAATGAAAAAATTCACTTATGCTGATATTGCCGCGCTGGTGATCTGGCTGCTGCCTGCCGCTTACCTGGCCTTTATTTATGATTCGCTGCCCGGCATTGTTCCGCTTCATTACAGCCTGGGCGGCAAGGTTGACCGCTACGGCGACAAAAGCGAGTTGATGCTGGTGATGGGCATAATGCTGTTTGCGGGCGCACTGGTTTACCTGCTGATGAAGTTTTTGCCTGCTATCGATCCTAAAAAACAGGTCAGGATCGGTGAGGCCACTTTTCAGAAAATCGGTTTGGGCATGGTAATCTTCCTATCGGCGTTGAGCATTGGGATTTTGTACACCACTGCTCATCGCGGCATTACCGTTGATAAGATCATTTTACCGATCAGCGGCTTGCTGTTCGCCTTTTTGGGGAACGTGATGCACAGTATCAAACCAAATTATTTTGCGGGCGTACGTACCCCGTGGACATTGCACGATGAAGACACCTGGCGTGTTACGCATCGCCTTACCAGTAAGCTTTGGTTTGCCGGCGGTATTGTGGTCACTATCACCTCGCTCCTGCTGCCATCCATACCGGCAACTATCGTGTTTATGTGCAGTTTGGCCGTGTTAACCTTAATTCCGGTGGTTTATTCATACATCTATTTTAAAAATCGCCAGCTTAAATCATAATCATGAAGCACTTTATTATCTCCATTTTAATACTTTTTACTTCGGGCCGTACCATAGCGCAGGACATTACCGGAAGCTGGGCAGGTTCGTTACCTGCGGGCGGAACGACTTTACACATTGTATTTAATATAACTAAAAATGCCGATGGCTCGCTTAAGTCGACTATGGATAGTCCCGATCAGAAGGCTTTTGGTATTGCATGCAGCAAAACAACTATGATAAAGGACAGCCTGATGATAGAAATTGCGCTGATTGGCGGCGGGTACAAGGGGCAATGGGATGGTAAAGACGGAATCACCGGTACTTTCAGGCAAGGCGGCGGACAGGTTGCCCTGACTTTGAAGCGCATCAGTGCCAACGATAAGGCCGCGTTATCAAAAGATCCTGTTCATTCGCAAACACCTAAGCCGCTGTTTAATTATGTGAGCGAGGATGTTGAATACGACAATGCCGATAAAAGCGTGCATTACGGCGCTACCTTTACCCGGCCGAAGGGCGATGGCAAATATCCGGCTGTAATTATCATCAGCGGCAGCGGTACGCAGGACAGGGACGGCACCATCTTCGGTCATAAATTATATTGGGTGCTGGCCGATTACCTCACCAAAAACGGTATCGCAGTTTTGCGGGTAGACGACCGCGGCGCCGGAAAAAGTACGCTGGGCAATGATATTAAGAATGCCACAAGCCGGACCTTCTCGTACGATGCGGAAACAAGCCTAAACTATTTATTGACACGTAGTGATGTTGATAAGAAACATGTTGGTTTGATAGGGCACAGCGAAGGCGGCATTATTGCGCCAATGGTAGCAGCACGCCGTAAGGATGTAAATTTTATTGTGCTTTGGGGAGCACCTGAAATTGGCGGACTGAAGATCAACACGGCGCAAAACGCCTATGCGCTTAAACAGGCCGGAGCGAATGAAACCCAGATCAATGCGTACTCAGACCTCAACAACAAAATATTGGGACTTTTCGCTTCCTCGCCAAATGTGGATACGCTGGACGCGCGGATAGCGCCTGTATTTAATACCTGGCAAAAGGCCCAAACACCGGAGACATTGACGGCTCTGCATGCGGCAAACATCAGTGCTCCTGCTGTTTTTCCGCAATTCAACCAATTATATAACAAGGCTTGGATGCGGTATTTTATAACTTATGACCCAACAACCGATCTAAGTAAAGTAAAATGCGCTGTACTGGCCGTTAATGGCGAAAAGGATACGCAGGTAGATGCGGCGAGTAATTTAGGGCTGATCAAAGCTATCCTCACCAAAAACGGCAATAAAGATTTTGAAATAAAACATTTGCCGGGACTGAATCACTTGCTGCAAACCGCGCAAACCGGCGACCTGTCGGAGTATGAAAAGATAGAAGAAACGATGTCGCCCGATGCGATGAAGATAATTTGCGACTGGATTAAAATGCATGCAAAATAATTGCGTTAATATTGTGTATGAAAAAGTTTATCCTGTCGGCAGGCTTGTTGCTGGCATTTTTGCTCCCCATTTGCGTATCGGCTCAAAATAACGACCTGCGCGCCCATATTAAAGACATTATTAAACCGGCAAAAGGTATTGTCGGCGTATCGGTTTTAGGCATCGAGAGCAGGGATACGCTCTCGGTCAATGGCGATGCGCGTTTGGTAATGCACAGCGTAATGAAGTTCCCGATAGCGCTCACCGTGCTGCATTGGGTGGATTCAGGCAAGCTGACGCTGGATAAGGTGATCCACATCCGCAAGAAGGATCTGCCGAAAACTTATAGTCCGCTGCGGGATAAGTATCCCGATGGTAACGTGGACGTTTCCATTGCCGATTTGCTGCATTATATGGTATCGTTAAGCGATAACGATGCCTGCGACATTTTATTAAAAGTGATAGACGGACCTAAAACCGTGCAGGATTATATGTTGCACCTGGGAATCCGCGGCATTGCGGTGCGCGCATCAGAGGCAGACATGGCCTCGGCCTGGGAACTGCAGTACACTAACTGGTGCAAACCGGTAGAAATGACCATATTGCTGGATAGATTTTATAAAGGTGAGATCTTAGCCAAACCAACTACCGAATTTCTATATAAAACACTTTTTGAAACCACCACCGGACCGAAACGCTTGCGGGGCTTGTTGCCCGCCAACGCCGTTGTGGCACATAAAACCGGTACCTCGCCTACCAACGCTGCAGGGTTATCGCCCGCTACCAATGATGTGGGGATCATTACATTGCCTAATGGCAAGCACATAGCTATTTCTGTTTTTGTTTGTAATTCCACTGATAACGAGGAAGCGAGGGAAGGATTTATTGCGAAGATTGCGAAAGTAGTGTGGGATGGGTTTGGGAAGTAGATCCGCATCCGTTTTTTTTCTGTCATTGCTGTAAGATACGAAGCAATCTCGTCGTCAACGCATTGACGTTGATGCATATTTTGGCGCGTGGTGATGTAGCGTACCTACGGCACGCAATGCTTCTTCGGTTTTTTTCTACCAATATTTGGCCCCGATGGGGCCTTACAAAACCTGTCATTTCGAGGCGGGCGAGAAATCTTGGGAAAGCGATATTGACGATAATGCATTAGCGCCAATGTATGGTCTGCATGCAGGATGTATAAGATTTCTTGTTTCGCCCGAAATAACAGAGTGGAATGAGCTTATAAAACTTTTCCTAATCCAACGCCTCAGCTATCTCCAGATGCCCCTTCTCCCTTGCCAAATCAGCAGGGAGCTTCCCCCCTTCCATGCGCACACCGGCATCGGCGCCGTGTTCCAGCAATAGTATAAGCAGATCGATATTGCCGTTTTGGGCGGCGGAGTGCAGGGCGGTTGCACCGGCTTGTTGTTTTACGTTTACCAGCGCATTGTTTTCTATCAGCATACGGGCTATCTGGGTATAATCGCCCGCCGCGGCGGAGTGAAGCGGGTACACACTGAAGCCGTTGTTCGACGGCATATTTACGTCGGCGCCTTTGAGCACCAGGTATTGTGCAATTTCATAATGGCCAAAATAACAGGCCAGTCCCAGCGGAGTGAAACCGTCTTCTGCATAAAAATTTATGGCGTCGGGATGGGCGTGAACCAGGTTTGCCACCACATCAAAACGGCCGGCGGCAGAGGCTTCAAAAAGGTTGATCTCGTCGAGGTATTTTAAAAGCAAATCGGTTACACCGGGCTTTTTAAAGTAACAAGACAGCATGAGCGGGGAAACATGGTGACTTGTGCGGGTTTTTGCAAGAGCGGGGTTTTCCTTTAGTAATGCATCAAGGCCTTCCAGGTCGGCAGTTGTTATGTAATGTTCCAGTTTCTCAACACTCATCAGGCAGGTATTAACTATTCGTAAGGGAGATATTAAGGGTAAATATAACAATTACAAGCTTTTTTTCATATTAAGTAATAATTTCTATCATAATTATGACTTTGCGGATGGGGACAAAGGGTTGCGAACGCCATAATTTCTTTAGAGGGGGGACATCATAAAAATTTGTCAAGCATGACAGCCCTCTTTTATTACTACGGATATTAATGTTATATACCCGCCTTTACATCCTGCGCAATGATTTCGGAAAACTCTTTCGAGCCACGCACATTCAGGTGAAAATAGTCGGCAAATTTTTCGGGGTGATAGTTAAAACGCGGATCGTTCGAGTAGTCGAGAAAAGTTGCGTTTTTGTACCGGCCGGTTATTTTTTCTATCAGGTTCCTTTCCAATAGCTGGTTATCGAGATAGAAAGGGTTATGAAGAATGGTGGGCGAAATTACGACCAGCGTTTTGATATTATACTTAGCGGCATCGTCCAAAAACTGTTTAAAATAGCCTATCGCCTTATCTTCGGGAATTTCCGTTTTCTTACGAACCTTCCTTGCGCGGGCCGCCATTCTTTTGGCATAGTCGTCGGTTTCATGTCTGGTCATGGCGTTTTCCAGTGGTACATAACCATTGTCGTCTTTATCTGCCGATTTGGCGAGCAGCGAGTTGCAGGCCAGAACAAATACAGATGAATTAAAGGGATAAGTTTTTGATACGAGCTTATCCGGCTCAAACGGTCCTACTTCTTTAATGTATTTTAACAATTCCTGGTGCCGGCTGCAATAAGGCAGCAGAATAGACAGGCGTTCGTATTTCGACTTATCGATCCCCAGCTCGCGCGGGCTGATATCGAGGATGATCATTTTGGGGACATGCCTTTTTAACGATACCTCCTGAACCGCAGCCGCATACGGGATCATCAACCCATCGCGCCCCGAGTTGTAGCAGCTGAGCCCCGAAACCTTTGATATGATGCTTGGCGAATAATGCCGCACAGCCCGGGAGCTTCCGAAGATGAGGATATCCTGTTTAGCACTGTCGAGGGCGTAAGTGGTTTGGCTGTACTGGCCTACGCGCTGGCTGAAATAGATCTTTTTTAATCCGAGGCCAACCAGGTAGTCGGCTACAATTAAAATAACACCGAAGGCTGCTAACCGGACAAGAAATTTGGTTACAGAGCTATTCTTCATTTAAAACTGAAAATAAATAAACTGACCTCCGTTAAATACGCCAAAAACAACTATCCACAATATGGTGAATGCCAGCGAACCCCATCTCACTACGATGTTACGTGAGCTGAAGAAATTGAACTTATCGGGATAGTATTCTATTTTATATTCCAGCAGGAATAATAGCAGGATGGCCAATATGCACTGGGCGAAATTGTTCAATCCATCGCCTATGAACGGCACTTCGCCGAAGCTTCTTAAGTTACGCACAAGCGTAAAGGCATCGTGAACAGATGCCGCCCTGAAGAAGATCCAGGCAAAGGTTACCAGGCCAATGGTAAGAGCCGTACCGCTGATTCGCACCAGCCTGGCGGCAAATTTATTTTGCGGCGATGGCAGGTAAGGCTTCAGCACTACGTACCCAACGCAATACAAACCATGCAGCGCTCCCCAGATCACGTAAGTATAATTGGCCCCGTGCCAGATACCGCTCACCAAAAAAACAATGAACAGGTTTAAATATCTGCGCGCGTTACCAACCTTGCTGCCGCCAAGCGGAAGGTACACATAATCGCGGAACCACGTGGAGAGCGAAATATGCCAGCGGCGCCAGAAGTCTTGAATATTAGTGGCAAAGTACGGGCGTTTAAAGTTGGTCATCAGATCGAAGCCCATAGTACGCGCTGCGCCGATAGCGATATCGGTATATCCTGAAAAATCGCAATAGATCTGGATGGCGAAAAAGAATGACGCGATGACGATAGTAGTGCCGTTGTGAATATCGGGATTACCAAAAACCGACGATACGAAAATGGAAAGCCTGTCGGCAATGACCAGTTTCTTGAAAAAGCCCCAAAGCATCAGCTTCAACCCCGACTGCATGAGATTAAAATTGAAATTATGCTTTTCATGAAACTGGTGCAGAATGTTCTGCGGCCTTTCAATAGGACCAGCCACTAACTGTGGGTAAAACATAACATACAGGCTATAGATGCCGAAATGCCGCTCGGCTTTTTGGTTACCGCGGTACACCTCGATGGTATAACTCATGGCCTGAAAAGTGTGGAACGAAAGGCCGATGGGTAACAATATCCTCAAATAAGGGATGGGGTTGTGGTAATTGAATTTATGCAGAAAGACATCGAGGTTGAGGTTTAAAAAGTTGAAGTATTTAAAAACCACCAGGATGCCTATGTTGGCAGTAAGGCTTGCCATCAGCAGCATTTTACGCCGCCGCGCGGAATGTTCCTTTTCTATATAAATTCCTGAAAAATAATCAATTATGATGGTAAAACCCAATATCAATATGTAGACGGGCACAAACGCCATATAAAAATAACAGCTGGCCGCCAGCAAGATCGCCCACCTTATTTTATGCGGCGCCGAAAAGAACAGCGTTGTTACAACTACGTAAAATATTATAAAATCAATGGAGTTAAATAGCATAAACGTGATAAAACTGGTCGGGGTGCGACGGTGAAATCGGTACAACGCAGTAGAATATTCAAATACGCTGCCATCTTTATTGTTTAGACAGGCTCAACGGATTGCAACAAGAATATTACGAAAACAACTATTACTTTGCGGGAGGGTCTAACTTTTCAACCCTGTGTTAATAAAAACCGGGGCCGGGCAAGTTGTTTAATCTATTAACTTTATATTTGCACAACAAGAGGGTTACACAGGATGCCGGCAAGAGGAAATCAATTTAAAAGCAATACTTTCAAGCAAGAAAATCAGCCGCGGCAGTCTTCAAATAAAGGCGAAAGGGAGAAACCGGTAAAGCAACGGCCGGAGAAAATAAATTTAAGCCCGCAAGACTTGCTCAACAGCAAAACCATCAAAATTTCGGGCCTGTTCTTTTTGCTGCTTTCGGTTTATTTTATGGTGGCCTTCACCTCCTATCTGTTTACCTGGCAGGAAGATCAAAGCTATGTGACTGCCGCCAACGGAGGCTGGCATAACCTGTTCCGTACCACGCAGGAGCTGATGGAGAATGGCGTTAAAAACCCGACAACAGAGAACTGGGCCGGTAAGCTCGGCGCGTTAATTTCCAATCAGTTTATTTACGAATGGTTTGGGCTGGCATCGTTCATATTCGTGTTCATTTTCTTTATCGCCGGCTATCGCATGGTGTTCAAAGTGCGGCTTATCCCCCTCAGCAAAACGCTGGCGTACAGTTTTTTCTTTTTGGTGTTTATCTCGGTTACGATAGGTTTTTTTCATGCCTTCATGACCGATACGTCAAATTATATGGAAGGCGGCTTTGGTTACTGGAGTAACCGGTTACTGGATGCACAAATAGGCCAGGCAGGTACCGGCGGAGTGCTGATCTTCCTGGCGCTGGCGATACTGGTAATTGCTTATAACATCGACTTTAAAATACCTAAGCGCGAGCCTAAAACGGTTCCGGTTGGCGAAGCAGGTGATATAGTTCCCGAACCGGTTCACGTTGAACTGGAGGATGAGGATATTTCTGTGCCGGTTGAATGGGAAGGCCGCGGCAACAAGGCCCGCAATACCAATGTGGCAAACGTACAGAAAACTACCGCTCCGGAAACCATTGCGCCCGAACCGGTGTCCAACTTTGTACAGAACCCCGTTTTCCACGAACCTTTAGTATTAACCCCTGATCCGGAAAAAGCCGGTGATATCGTGGCGGAAAACGATATTCCTTTAACTGTTGCCAACGAAAGGCCTACTGCTGTTCTGAATATCGAAAAGGCCGATGACGAAAAGGCCAAAAGCCTGGTGGAACAGTTCGGCACGTACGATCATAAGCTCGATCTGGCATCGTACAAACATCCTACACTCGACTTGCTTGAAAACTATGGATCGAACAAGATCAGCGTAAACTCAGACGAACTGGAAGCTAACAAAAACAAAATCGTTGAGACGCTTAACCATTATAATATCGAGATCGATAAGATCAAGGCGACTATCGGGCCGACCGTTACGCTTTATGAAATTATACCGGCGCCGGGGGTTCGGATTTCCAAAATAAAGAACCTGGAGGATGATATCGCACTAAGCCTCGCCGCTTTGGGGATCCGTATCATTGCGCCGATGCCAGGCAAGGGTACCATTGGCATTGAGGTGCCTAATCAGCATCCGGAAATGGTATCGATGCGGTCGGTACTATCGACAGAAAAATACCAGAACACCACTATGGACCTGCCTATTGCACTGGGTAAAACCATCAGCAACGAGGTGTTCATTGCCGATCTGGCCAAGATGCCCCACCTGCTGGTCGCGGGGGCAACCGGTCAGGGTAAATCCGTGGGTATCAATGCCATCCTGGTGTCGCTGCTGTATAAGAAGCATCCGGCAGAGCTGAAGTTTGTTTTGGTTGATCCAAAGAAAGTGGAATTGACCCTGTTTCGTAAGATAGAGCGTCACTTTTTGGCCAAGCTGCCTGATGAGGAAGACGCGATCATTACCGATACCAAGAAGGTGGTAAACACACTCAATTCGCTGTGTATCGAGATGGATCAGCGTTACGACCTGCTGAAAGATGCCCAGGTGCGTAACCTGAAAGAATATAACGAGAAATTTATAAACCGTAAGATCAGTAACCCGGAAAAACACCGTTACCTGCCGTTCATTGTGCTGGTGATCGATGAGTTTGCCGACCTGATGATGACCGCCGGTAAAGAAGTAGAAGTTCCGATAGCCCGTATTGCGCAGTTGGCCCGCGCCGTCGGGATTCATCTGGTAATTGCTACGCAAAGGCCGTCGGTTAATATTATTACGGGTACCATTAAAGCCAACTTCCCGTCGAGGCTGGCGTTCAGGGTATTATCGAAGATCGATTCGCGCACTATCCTCGATTCGGGTGGTGCCGACCAATTGATCGGTCGTGGTGATATGCTTTTATCAACAGGTAACGATCTGATCCGTTTGCAGTGCGCCTTTGTGGATACGCATGAGGTGGAGCGCATCTCCGACTTTATTGGCGAACAACGGGGCTATCCTTCGGCGCTGCTGTTGCCTGAATATGTTGGCGAAGGCGAAACCAGCAGCCCGAAAGATTTTGACCCGGACGACCGCGACCCGATGTTCGAAGATGCCGCACGCTTGATCGTACTGCACCAGCAGGGCTCAACCTCGCTCATTCAGCGTAAGCTGAAGTTGGGCTATAACCGCTCGGGGCGGATCATCGATCAGCTGGAGGCGGCGGGCATTGTGGGTCCGTTCGAGGGCAGCAAGGCGCGCGAGGTATTATATCCCGATGAATACAGCCTGGAACGCCACCTGGAAGCTTTGCAACAAAAAAGCAACAATTAAACCTTTTGATTTACCGTTATTCTTATTGAATAGATGTGAGATTTGAGACGTGAGATACGGAGACGCCCGATCTTAACATCATTTTTTGAAACAATTTTTATTAAAATTCATCTTACATAAGCCGGCCCTATTGCCGGGACATCAAATGAAAAAACTGATTATATTTTCAATAGCTCTATTAAGCGCCACTGCTGCATTCGCCCAAAAAGACGCCGATGCCAAAGCCATTTTAAGTAGGGTAAGCGCCAAATACAAAACGCTGGAAACCGTTAAGACCGATTTCTCCTTCACGCTCGACAATCCGCAGGCCGGCGTTAAGGAAACGCAGACCGGTACGCTGATTGCCCGCCCAAAACAGAACAAGTTTAAGGTAAGCCTGTACGGTACCGATGCCAAGAACGGCACACAGCAGGAGATCATCAGCGATGGTAAAACCCAGTGGACCTACCTGAAAAAGGATAACGAGGTACAGGTAAACAACGTGGATAACAGCGGCGAAGGACTGAATCCGGCCAAGATCTTTACTATTTACGAAAAAGGTTACAAGTATCTGTACGCCGGTCAGAAGAAAATTGGCAATGCCATTTACCAGGAGATAGACCTCACCCCAGAAGATGACAAGAAGCAATTCTTTAAAGTACGTTTGGAAATAGACAAAGCCAAAAATCAGATCTACAGCGCGCTGATCTTCGATAAGAACGGCAATCGCTATAACTATGTAGTGAAGAATTTCACCCCTAACCCTCCGGTGACCGACGCCGCTTTTAGCTTTGATGCGAAAGCGCATAAAGGAGTTGAAGTGGTGGATTTGAGGTAAGCTGGTGGCGCCCTTAAGGGGAGAATAAATGAGCGTTCGGAGACACAAAGTATTGTGTCTCTACAAGAGATCATTTACTATGTTACATTTTCGATAAAATCAAATCGATCCTCTCCTCTACAGTCCTATCCCCATCGATTATAAGCACCGGTTCTTTACGCGTTTTGATCCAATTTTGGTGGGCGCTGAGGGTGCGGCCTTGAGTCGTATTATCGTCATAGCCGGAGGCCCAGTCAATGAATTCGTTGTATATTTTATTTCGCGCGGGGTCGGTGTGAATGATATTGCCGTAGCGTTCCTGCTCACGGGCCATGAGGCGCTGCACCCTGATATGCCGGGGAATGTACAGGAATACGGAAAGATCAAATTGCCATGATTGCTGCCAATTGATGACCGAACCGCCCAAAATCCAGTTTTGATGTTCGGAGAGGTGTTGGTTGATTAGTTCGTTTCGTTCGGCTGAGGGGCGGCGTTCGGTGAATGGAACTTCGGTTTTCAGCCAAAAGTAATCGTCGCCGTCAAAGTAAGGATAGCCGAGGCGTTGGGCAAGGTTTTTGCCCAATGTGGTTACGCCTGAGCACGAGGCTCCGAAAATATTGATGTGCATTTATCGGGTTTCTTAAAAGTCGAACTGAGCATCCTTGTATTGGTGACGCTGTGACAGGCACGTCTCCGCATAACCAATGTTCTCATCTGCTTCCATCTGATCGAGGCAGCGTTTGATAGGCACGTAATCAACGTCGGCAGGAATCTCGAGGGCAAGGTATTTGTTGTTCAGCCCTTCCGACGGACAACCCATTTCTTCGAACATTTTTATCAGGGTCATGATCTCAAGTTCGTCGTCGATGATGATAATGTGAATGGTTGAGTTGCCGGAATGTTCAACAGTTTCGCGGTAAGTGAGCATCTGCCGGTCGTTATCATATTCGGCAAATACGATATCGCCGGAGGCCAGCTTAGGGACGTAAAAAGGAATATTATCGATCTTATAGTAGCCTTTCTCTATGTCCATGCCTTCGGCCCACATGGTCTCGGCGGTTTGCTCGTCTAAAATATCGCTGTAAAAGTTGAAGAGGATTTTTACTAAGTTGTCGCCGGGCATTTGATATAAAATTTAGGCAAATATAGTGTTCGTTAACTTATACATTTGATTGCTTTAGTGTTAATGTATTAACGTATAAGATCCTTCATTGCGTTCAGGATGACAAGGCGGTAACGGAGCCTTATTATTCCGCATTCCCCGCCTTTATTCTTCTTTCCATTACCTCGCGCCAGGTGGTCAAAATAAAGCCTTTATCTTTCAAGAACTTACGCAGGCGCGGATCGGTCATGGCCAGGAGATCGCCTTTGCGTTTTTTTCCTTCGTTGCAGATGTATTTGAATGTGGGCGACGGATTGGTGCAATGCATGATCACCATAGTAAGTCCGGGACTCAGGCGACCGATGCTTTCGATATAGTGATCGGTGTACCATTTCTGAATTTCCTTGTCGCTTTTGGTTTCGATGCCGGGCATTACCCAGTCGTAGCTGGAATTGTGCAGATCGTCGAGCACGGGCAGGCCGTTTTTCCAGAGCATGGCGCCGATGTCTTTTGCTTTGCCTAATTCCACAGGGTCGGGAATGGCCATACCTTCGGTGTATTTGCCTTGCTTTTTTAGGTTGACGATGGTAGCTGCTTTTGCTTCGGAGCGGTAGAACAGATCATCGCCGCCGGGGAACATAACCGGGATCTGCTTTTCTATGCCGAGGTTGAGGTATTTCTCCAAAAATTCCGGTCTTGCAAATAACGTCCCCATGTGCGAATCAAGATGGGTTGGTTTGATACCCATGCTGACCGCGCGGTCCAGTTGGGCACGGATCTCTTTGTCAACCTCGCTGGCTTTTGCCTTGAAATAAACCGCGGCAACCGAAGAGGCGAAACAGCCTTCCTTATCTACCAACCCCGGCACCGCTTCTTTGCCGGCGAGAGGCCCCCAGCGATAGCTGTCCCATTCGGAGGTAAGGGTAAGGTGCAGCCCCGCATCGGTATTGGGGTTTTTATCGAGGTATTTTTTAAAGTCGGGCACCCAGGGGCAGGGCATCATGATGCTGGTTGAGGTAGATACGCCCTGACCGATGGCCATTTCGGCACCTTCGTTGGAATCGTGCGACATGCCGGCATCATCCACATGCAGGATCAGCACCCGCGCTCCCTTTGGCCAGCCAAGTTTTTCGGCATAGGTTTTTGTTTGGGCCGACGCGGAAACGGCAAGCCCTATGAATAGCGACAAGAAGGTTAGCTTTTTCATATCAGGTTGATTGGTTTGGGGGATCAATTTAATAAATCTCAGGGAAATAGCAGTGGATAGTTCGATTTGGGATAAAGCCGGTTGTTTGCCATCGGTTCCGCCGGTTAAAACCGACGGATGAAGGATACTGCCCGGAGGCGGGCATTAGCCCGGCTTATCGCTTACGGTCACAAAATTCCTCGAACCTACCCAACTATTTGTTATTTTTATTGCGAATGATGGGAAGGCACGAAAAGGGGAATTCGTACCCTTTTAGCATTGATCCATGAACCATCAACTATAAACTAATTATAAACACTATGGAATTTGGCGGTGTAACGGATGCGGAATTAATGAACGTGGATTTCACGCTTCCGCCTGATCCTGAATTGACTATAAAAACTTTGGCAGCGGCAAAGGGCAGCGGCGGGTTGAAGGTGCATGTGGGC
>DATCQV010000105.1:0-3932 GCA_036569325.1 Mucilaginibacter sp.
AACAGGTCGTCCTTAAAGCTGAATGTGCCAATTGCTACTGCCACCAGGCCGCCAAAAAGCAACTGCTTTTTATATTTGCTCAATATCCATTTACCCTTGTTCATTCCCAAAACTGTTTTAAAATATAAAACTACAAAAAAGCGGATTAGTTTTTAATATGCCGCTGTTTTACAAACGGTTATTATCGATATTCACTAACGCTTTTTTCAGGGTAAATAGTACATAATTGCGGTCGCGATTTACCAGCTGCATCAATTTAGTGATCAGGCTTTCTTCCTGCCCTTCGGTGTATTGCAATTGTTCGTCGGTAAGGTGGTTGTATTTGCGCTGAACTTTAATTTTTACGCGTTCCCATTCTTTATTGCTGATGCTGATCTCGGCCATATTAAAATTTTTCAACAAAAATATAAAATTACACCATGCCAGCCATTAATTTTTTGGCAAGGCTATTGTTAAGGCAATGTAATTATTTATTAAAATATTCGTTTGGTAAATTAATTATGAAAAACAGCAGGCCGTGTACCCCTCATTGCGATGGCGGTTTTGCAAACCATTAATCTAAAAGAAAAACATCATGAAAAAGATTCTATTAAGCGCTGCTATCCTCATAGTAGCCTGTATCAGCGCAAAAGCACAATTCTCGGTAGGTGTTAAGGGCGGGGTTAACTTCTCCCGCATTAATACCGATAACCTGAGCTCATCAACCCGCACCGGCTACCAGGCCGGGATCTTTACCCGTTTTGGCAATGCCCTTTATTTACAACCCGAACTTTATGTAAGCGGTACCGGTGGCGAATTCCACTCAAGCGATAATACGGTAAGCGGCAATGCCCACTTTACCAATCTTAATGTTCCGGTACTGGTAGGCCATTCGTTTGGGTCGAAAGATCTGAACTTAAGGGTCATGGCCGGGCCGGTTTATACCTCTGTATTAAGTAAAAACTTCTCGCAAAGTTTGAGCGATGCTTACCAGGACTTTGGTCACTATAAAAACAGCACCCTCGGCTTCCAGGCAGGTGCCGGTGTGGATATAGGCGCTATAACTGCCGACCTTCGCTATGAAGGCGGCCTCACCAAGATCAATTCCGACTTTGGTCAGCGGCAAAACCTTTGGGCATTGAGCGTAGGTTTTAAGATACTGTAAACAAGCCCCAAAAGATGTTTATGTAGAGACGCAATACCTTGCGTCTTTTTTTTGTCCCCTCTGCGTACTCCGTGCCTTCTTTGCGGCCTTGGTGGTTATTTTTTAAACCACAGAGAACGAAGAGATTCACAGAGCGCACAGAGATTATTGTAATTCCTTCAGTGCTTCCTTAAAGGCCATCTCATAAAACGTAATCAGGGTATTGCGTTAATTCGCTTATGTCGCCTAACAGAAAATTAACTTTTATTTTCCCTTCCGATAACCTTGCCGGTTGTACGTTTGTTGTAAATAGAATTTGAACAATATTCAAGATAAATTTAGGCTTGTCTAAATTTATTATTAGCTTTGCTTAAATTTATTATCGCGCAACATGAAAAAAAATATACTTTTCCTTGTACTAACAACTGTTACCGCAACTGCTTTCGCTCAGGATTCATTAAAAACCGAGCGCTTCAGCTTTCATTTTCAACAAACGGTAATTACGCAATATAAACCATCGTTCAGTGCTAAGTACAGTGGATTGAACAGTTTATCAACCGGCGAGGAAACACAAAGCTCTATAACTTCTACACTTTTTGGCGCAGCCCGTTTGTGGAAAGGTGCCGAGGCTTATTTTAATCCGGAGATCTCCGGCGGGTCCGGCCTGAGCAAAACGCTGGGTGTTGCCGGATTTCCAAATGGCGAAACGTTCCGTGTGGGCTCCTCCGAGCCAAAGATCTACATCGCTCGGCTCTTCCTTAAACAAACCTTTGAATGGGGCACCGAAAAAGATACCATTGCGCCCGACCAAAATCAGCTGGCCGGATTAAGAAGCAAGCGCTATTTCTCGGTAGCCGTGGGTAAGTTCGGTATGGCCGATTTTTTTGACGACAACAGCTTCAGCCACGACCCCCGCACACAGTTTATGAACTGGGCCCTGATGGATAATGGCGCATGGGATTACCCGGCTAACACACGTGGCTATACTATCGGGGCCTATACAGAATTGGGCCAGCCCGACTGGACGCTGCGTTTTGCCTTGACAATGGTGGTTACAGAAGCTAATTCCTCAATTTGGGATAGCAAGATCAATAAAGCCAATACACAAACACTCGAGTTTGAGAAACGCTACACCTTAGGCGGACAAAAGGGTGTACTACGCTTACTCGCCTTCCGCAATAACGGCAAGTATGGCGATTATAATCTTGCCGTCGCGCAAAACCCAAACGCACCCGATGTTGATGAAACGCTGGCCTACGGCAGGCATAAATACGGCTTTGGTGTGAATGCTGAGCAATACCTGAATAAAGATTTCGGTGTTTTTGCCAAGGCAAGCTGGAACGATGGACATACCGAAACCTGGTTCTTTACCGAAATTGACCGCTCGTTAACATTTGGCGGCTTATTAAAAGGAACATCCTGGAAACGTGCCGACGACGAATTGGGCCTGGCATTTATAGGTAACGGCTTGTCGGGCCCGCACCGCAATTACCTGGCAGCCGGCGGCTATGGCTTTTTAATTGGCGATGGTAAATTGAATTACGCACCTGAAATGATAGCCGAGCTGTATTACAAAGTAAATGCTTTCCAGAAAAAATTCTTTATCAGTCCCGATTACCAGTTTATCATCAACCCGGCTTACAATACAGATCGTGGTCCGGTAAATGTATTCTCGATAAGGGCGCATGTGGAGTTTTAATTTGCAGGCGGCTAAAATTTGCGCTGACGACGCGAAAAAGACTGCCATACTAAATTGTAAAACCCTTGACCCCTGAAAGGTAAAAATGATGGGATCAATACGTTTCGATCCGCATTGTCATTGTAAATAATAAAACCTGAGACGTTTTAGGGTGCAAATCACAAAATAAGGATGCATGCAACGATATTCGGTCGCCGAAAGGAAGACGACCCCATCGGGGTCAAATATTGGTAGAAAAAGGACACCCTTCTCCACTCGTGCCGTAGGTACGTAACAACGCGTTCAGATAGGCACTCTTTCGGACCGGGTATGAGGCGCGCAGCCGGCTTCTATAAACGTTAAGTTCTCATCGTCTTACGGAAACTTATACACCACCCCCAGCGCTATACCCTCGGTTCCCTGCACCCGGTCTGATGTGTTTTTATCATATAGTATCGTTCCATTCACCGTGAACGCTATCAGGCGGGTTACTTTCGAGGTAAATACTACATCCAAACGATGGCTGGTGTAAGCAAGCGCTTGCTGATAAGGTACAAACAATGCATAACGTGCATTCAAATGGGTGGTTTTGCTAAGGTCCTTATCAAATACACTTACCACCTGGAATGCAAGCTCGTTATAGATCCTTTTGCCGATAGGTACTCCGTAGTTGGTAGGCTGATTATGGTAGATGGTGGTATCGAGCACAAAGGTTTGCCGCGCTGTACCGGTACCTATACGCAGATCGAAATATTTGGTAGGCTTGTACTCGAAACCGACCGACTCCGTAAGATAGCCGGGCGACATAAAGTTAGAGATGAGGTAAGGGTGATCGCCCGCATCGGTACCATCCGGGTTTAAGTAGTTATATCCCTTGTCAAACTGCGATTCAAAGGTCAGCGATCCGAAAAAGAACCAGTGTTTGGAAAGCTGCGAGGCTATCTTGTTATCCCAAAAAATGCGGTCGTTTGTTTTGCGCGATCCTTGCCCCTTATTTTTCGAAATACCATAGATCAGGTTCAGCTCAGAGGTAAAGTCGAGCGGCGCCTTATTGTATTCTACCTTATAATCAAAGTTCGAGCCCAGCGCTATTGAACTGATCCCCCCTGCCGCATAGTTACTGCTGAAAGC
>DATCQV010000106.1:0-41213 GCA_036569325.1 Mucilaginibacter sp.
ACATAGCCCGCCAATACCTGACCGCCGTGTTACGTACCTACGGCACGATTGAAGAAGCCTACCTTTTCTCTACCAATATTAACCCCGATGGGGTCGTTTTTCTTTCGGCCACCGGTATTCTTTTATACGTCCCTTTATTGCCATTTGCACCTTCACCAGTCTCGAATTTTATTACCCTCACGACAGGATAACCAGGTCAATTTCTGTCGACGCGATCTTGTTCAGCAATCCATTAAAAACGGCGGTCCTCAAAATAACCTGGAACAGGCTCAAATGCGGCTTGCCGATACAAATGGTGGTCACTTCCCGCTCTTCAGCAGTTTGCATAATAGTTTGTGTTACCTGGTCGCTTTTTATCTTAACTACTTCGCCGCCCAATTCGGTAGCAAGTTTGAAATTATTTATCAGATAACGCTGTTTATCCAGTTTTATCCGGTTACCGCTCTCGCTGCTGCTCTGTACATACAAAACGATCCACGGCGAGCGGTAATACGATGCCAATCGTGCCGTCTTCCGGATCACCGTTTTTGCCGTTTCCGCGTTCGATGAAATACAGGCCAGGAACTTCTCGGGCCGCAGTTTGATCTGTTTCGGAATCTCTATATCAATCTTCCGCTCTACATGATGCGCCACTTCCTTCAGCGCCAGCTCCCGCAGCTGCAAGATCTTATCAGCCTGAAAAAAATTCTGCAGCGCTATGTTTATCTTGCTCTTGTCGTAGATCTTGCCATCCTTCAGCCGGTCTATCAGTTCGTCGGCGGTAAGGTCGATGTTTACAATTTCATCAGCCAGTTCCAGTACCTTATCGGGAATCCGCTCGGTGATGGGGATGCCGGCAATCCCCTCGATTTCCTGGTTCATACTCTCGAGGTGCTGAATGTTCACCGCAGAAATTACGCTGATGCCCGCCTCTAAAATATCCAGCACGTCCTGCCAGCGCTTGGCATTCTTGCTGCCCTCTGCGTTGGTGTGCGCCAGTTCATCAACAATTACCACTTCGGGGTGCCGGTTCAAAATAGCCGTCAGGTCCATCTCTTCCAGTTCCTTGCCCTTATAAAAAACCTTTCGGCGCGGTATCAACGGAAGGCCCGTAAGCAGGTTGTGCGTTTCTTCGCGGCGATGAGTTTCAATATACCCAATCTGGATATCGATGCCGTTGCGCAGCAGCGCATGGGCTTCCTGCAGCATGCGGTAAGTTTTGCCCACACCGGCGCTCATGCCTATGTAGATCTTAAACTTACCGCGCCGCGATTTTTTCACCAGCTCGATAAAAGCTTTTACCTCATCGTTTTTCCCTGCGTTTGCCATGCTTTAAAATGCTACCGCAATACTTCCCGTTATCAATGCGTCGGTACTTACGTTATTATCTGCCTTCACAAAAACCTCATCCTTGCTGCTGTAGGTCTTGCCTTCCAGCCGTATCAGCGTATTCGGGAACGGACTGTAATCCACGTTCAATGAATAACCCGATGTACTGAATCCTTCGGGATTTGGAGCAGCTATAAAGATCCCGTCCTTATCCTTGTAATACTCATACCGCCCGACCACCGCCCATTGTTTGGCCAACTGGTAACGGGCTATCAATACCGGTAAAACAATATTGGCTGAACCCGATACACCATGTACTTTCTGCTGCGTGCCGTAGTCAAGTCCTGCAGTGATGCCCAGCTTCCGCGTTATCGTTATTATCGCATAAATATCGTTATAAAAACGCTTCACGCTTACAGAATCGGCGCCCTCTGTCCCGAGGTAATTGCTATAATTAAGGGTTAAATTGGCTGTCGGCTTCCAGGTGAGCTGCACGCCACCAGCCGGGTTATTGTTACCATCCTGCCTGCGGATGCGCTGCCAGCCATTAAGGAACAATCCTGTCGCCGAGAACTTACCGTCGGCAGTGTTATAGGTGACCTTCGCGCCCGATTCGTAAAAAGGCGTATTATCGGCCATCAGGCTCCGGGTAAGCGTCCAGCAGTCTTTGCCGATGGCGCTTTCAAAGCCAATATGCGAAGAAAAGATCCCCGCATCCAGCCAAAGATCAGCTTTTTTTGAGAGCTTGATCCCGGCATTAGCTTCGTAGATATTCTTAAACACGCCCGGCTCGGCAGCAAGATTGGCGTTGGCGTAGGTGCCTGCCATCAGGGCTACGTTGGCCCGCACATTATCATTAGCATAAGCGGCCTTAATAAATCCCAGATTTAAGGTTACCTCATTGGTGCGGTTGAACGAGTAAACAAACGCCGGCCGGTTATGATCCTGCGGGTTATTAAAATCGTGACCGTAATAGATCTCAGCATATCCGCTGATAGTTAATTTAGAATTTTTGATAGAATCCTGCGCTTTCAGGCTGATAGTTATGCCCAATGCAAGTAAAATAGCCAGTACTTTTTTCATTTTTTTAGATGTAAGCGCAAAGGGCAGCCGAACGGCCCTTCGCATAATATTATTTAAGCTGATCGAGCGCCACATTTAGTTTAAGCACATTGATCCTTTCCGGGCCGAATAAACCCAGCAGCGGTTTTTCGATCTGGTCGTTTACCAAAGCGGCCACCCTTTGCTGATCAAGCTTGCGGAAATCGGCCACACGTTTTACCTGGATCTTTGCAGCGTCCACAGAAATGTCCGGGTCAAGGCCGCTGCCCGAGGCGGTTACCAGGTCGGATGGGATTTCGCTGCGTTTCAGGTAAGGGTGATATTTCAGCAGGGTGTCAATCCGTTTGGAAACATCTTTCAAATAATCGGGATTGCTCGGGCCTTTATTGGAACCACCCGAACCGGCCGCATTATAACCCACCGCCGATGGCCTGCCCCAGAAATATTGCGGTTTGCTAAAATTCTGGCCCAGGTTGGCATAGCCTATCACTTTGCCGTTAACCACAATGGTTTCGCCATCGCCCTTTCCGGGAGCCATTTTTCCTATCAGCATAATAAATACCGGGTAGATAACACATAGTAATACAGTGAGCACCAGCGTTATTCTTATAGATGGAATGAGATACTTTTTCATGATTTTACTTTTAGAAGATAGTTGCGACCGCAAGGTCGATCAGTTTAATGCCGATAAATGGTGCGATGATACCGCCAACACCATAGATCATAAGATTACGTCTTAACAGGGCGCTTGCCCCTATCGGTTTATATTCCACGCCCCTCAAAGCCAGCGGGATCAGCATCGGGATAATAATGGCATTGAAGATCACCGCCGACAGGATGGCCGATTCAGGGCTGTGCAGGCGCATAATGTTGATGCTCTGCAATGCTGGTATCGAAGCCATAAACAGCGCAGGCACAATGGCAAAGTATTTAGCTACGTCGTTAGCGATGGAGAATGTGGTGAGCGTACCGCGGGTAATGAGCAGCTGCTTTCCTATCTCTACGATCTCGATCAGTTTGGTTGGGTCGTTATCCAAATCCACCATGTTACCGGCTTCTTTGGCAGCCTGGGTACCGCTGTTCATGGCAACACCCACATCGGCCTGGGCAAGTGCTGGGGCATCATTGGTACCGTCGCCCATCATGGCTACCAGCTTACCGCTGTTCTGCTCGGCTTTAATGTAGTTCATCTTATCTTCGGGTTTGGCCTCGGCAATAAAATCGTCCACACCGGCTTTTTCGGCAATAAATTTGGCGGTGAGCGGGTTATCGCCGGTTACCATTACAGTTTTCACACCCATTTTACGCAGGCGTTCAAAACGTTCAGAAATGCCGGTTTTGATGATGTCCTGCAACTCGATCACGCCCATTATCTTTTCATTCTGTGCAACAACCAGCGGGGTTCCGCCATTTGAAGCAATGGTCTTTACCCGCTCGGCCACTTCTTCCGGCACAGCGTTACCTGCCTTTTCCGCCATGTTACGGATAGAATCAAAGGCCCCCTTGCGAATGCGCAGTCCGCCCGGTGTATTGATGCCGCTGGCGCGGGTCTCCGCAGTAAATTTTACGAACTCCGAACCCTCCGGCGCCGAAGGCAGCGCAAAGTGCCCGGAAGCCAGTTCCACAATCGATTTACCCTCAGGCGTTTCATCAGCCAGCGACGATAGCACGCAGGCAGTGATCAGATCATCAGGCGCTACGCCAAGCGCAGGCCAAAAGTGTGTGGCTTTGCGGTTACCAATGGTGATGGTACCGGTTTTATCCAGCAGCAGCACATCAATATCGCCCGCAGTCTCTACCGCCTTGCCCGATTTGGTGATCACGTTGGCGCGCAGCGCCCTGTCCATCCCGGCAATACCGATGGCAGATAATAAACCGCCGATGGTAGTAGGAATTAAACACACAAACAGCGAGATGAGGGCCGCAATGGTGATGGGCGTATTGGCATAAGCGGCAAACGGCCTCAGCGTAACACACACAATAATAAAGATCAAGGTAAATGATGCCAGCAGGATGGTAAGCGCTATTTCGTTCGGTGTTTTCTGGCGCGAGGCACCTTCCACCAGGGCAATCATCTTGTCCAGGAAGCTTTCGCCGGGTTGGGTGGTCACCAGTACCTTGATCTCGTCAGACAATACCTTGGTACCGCCTGTTACCGATGATTTATCGCCGCCCGCCTCGCGGATCACCGGGGCCGATTCACCTGTAATAGCCGATTCATCGATGGTGGCAATACCTTCAATGATCTCGCCGTCTGTCGGGATAGTGTCACCGGCTTCGCAGGTAAACACATCGCCTTTGCGCAATTCGCTTGATGATTTGCTCACGATGCTGCCATCGGTCATGATCACTTTTGCGGGTGTTTCCTCGCGGGTTTTGCGCAGGCTGTCGGCCTGCGCTTTACCGCGGGCCTCGGCAATAGCCTCTGCAAAGTTGGCGAAGAGCACGGTGAGCAGCAGGATCACAAAAATTAAAACATTATAAGCGAATGAACCCTGGTCGCGGTGCGAAAAACTGTACACCGATACGAACAGCATTATCAGCGTGCCCACTTCCACAGTGAACATCACCGGGTTGCGCACCATCAGGCGGGGATCGAGCTTAACGAACGATTCTTTTAAGGCAGTCTGCACCAGCGCAGGCTCAAATAATTTATTAGTTTGATTTTTCATTTCTTCAGATTTATTAGCCCTTAAGCATTGTGAAATATTCGGCCAGCGGACCAAGGGCAAGCGCAGGGAAGTATGACAGGGCGTTCAAAACAATGATCACCGCAAACGTCATCATTCCGAATGTAAGCGTGTCCACCTTCAGTGTACCGGCCGATTCGGGGATGAATTTCTTCTGTGCCAGCAATCCGGCAATAGCCACCGGCCCGATGATAGGCAGGAAGCGGCCAAAGAAGATGGCTATACCCGCCGAAACGTTCCAGAAGATATTGTTATCGCCCAGTCCTTCAAAACCGGACCCGTTATTAGCGTTCGAAGAGGTGTATTGGTATAACATTTCGGAGAAGCCGTGATAACCCGGGTTATTGAGCCAGCTGGAAGGCTTCACCGCCCAGTTAATATTGGCATGATACGTTACGATATAGCTGGATATGGCCGTACCCGCCAGTATCAGAAACGGACTTAGCAAAGTGATGAGCGCGGCTATCTTCACTTCACGGGCTTCTACCTTGTGTCCCAAAAATTCAGGCGTACGGCCAACCATCAACCCGGATATAAATACCGCTATAATGAGGTAGATATAATAGTTCAGGATCCCTACGCCACAACCGCCGAAGAAGCCGTTGATCATCATAGCCAGCAGTTGCCATAAACCGGTGAGCGCCATCGTACTATCATGCATTCCGTTTACCGAACCTGTGGATATTACCGTAGTCCACACGCTCCAGTAGCCGGTAGCAGCCGGGCCAAAACGCACCTCCTTACCCTCCATCGCGCCGGTGGCCTGCGTTATACCCATTTTGGCAATCAGCGGGTTGCCGCCCAATTCACTGCTTAGGGTCGGGAGCATCAGCAGCATCGATCCAAGCATCATTACCCCGAATATTACCCAGCCCAGCTTTTTGCGGCGAATGTAATAACCGAAGGCCAGGATCATGGCAAACGGAATAATGGTTTGCGAAACGATCTCGGTCATGTTGGTCAGGTAATTTGGATTCTCCAGCGGGTGCGCCGAGTTGGCGCCAAACCAGCCGCCGCCATTGGTACCGAGGTGCTTAATGGCTATCATTTGCGCTGCCGGTCCGCGCGATACATTCACGGTATCGCCCTGCATCGATATAAATTTGTCTTTACCGGCGTAGCTGCTTGGCGTACCGTTAAAGGCCAGTATCAAAGCCACCACAACAGACAAAGGCAAGAGCAAACGGGTGATCGACTTTACAAAAAAGTTCCAGAAGTTGCCCAGATCGGTAGCGGTTTTATCGCGGAAGGCTTTAAAAACAGCTAATGCGCAGGCGATACCGGTTGCGGCACTTGTGAAATGCAGGAACATAAAAATAAAGTGTTGGGTGAGGTAAGTCGCACCTGTCTCGCCCGAGTAGTCCTGCAGGTTGCAGTTGGCCACAAAGCTAATGATGGTATTGAAAGAAAGATCGGCAGACATACCGGGGTTACCATCGGGATTGAGCGGCAGCTTGTCCTGGTAAATCAGCATAAAAAAACCGTACACCAGCCACAGAATATTGATGGTGAGCATGGCCTTTAAAAACTGTTTCCAGTTCATGGGCTCATTTGGATTGATGCCCGATAACTTGAAGATCGCCCGCTCTATGGGTTTTAAAAAGTCGGTCCAAACCCTTTCGCCGGCAAACATTTTGGCCAGGTACTTGCCCAGGGGTATGGCTATCAGCAGGGTGATGACAAATGAGGCAATAATGCCAAGTAGTTCAGTGTTCATTGTGATTTACAATTAAAATTTTTCGGGTTTCAGCAGCACATATATCATGTATATGAATACCGCAATGGCTACAATAAATAGGGCTAACATAGTTTCAGATTTTTTCGAAGTAATCAATTGATTTAAAAACCAGCCAGCAGCTAACCAGCAGGACCAGTAAGAGACAAAATGTAAGCATAGCGTTCTTTGTTGTTTGATTTCGACAGGCTATGCCAAAGGTCGTACCGGAGAAATCGAACTGTGATTAAAAGTTTGATTATCAATTAATTGAATTAAAAACTCGAGTGGGTTTTTGAGAATTAGGCAAAGAAATGCCTTTCAAAATGATAGGGGTGTTATCATTTTGGTATAAAAACAAAAAGCCTTCAGACTTCCGTCCAAAGGCTTTCAACTATCGCAATTTTTTTCGCTCAGCTTCTTCTATGCCACCAGGTATTCACCCATTCCGCCCGCTCGGCCTCGTCTAAAAATGTCCAGGCTACCATGCGGCTTACCTTCTGGCCTTGCGACATGTTGACGGTCCTCACATCTTTGGCTTTCACCTTTTGCAATGCCCTGTAAACACCGGGGAGCGTGTCTTTTTTTGATACCAGGGTAGTAAACCATAAGCACTGTTTGTCAACCAGCACGCTTTGTTCAACCATAAGTTTGATGAACGCCGCCTCGCCGCCGGGATACCATAGCTCTTTTTTCTGCCCTCCAAAGTTCAGCGGCGACTGCGGGCCGCCTCGGGTCTTCAGTTTATTCCATTTGTTGATGCTGGCCAGTTGGGCTTCCTGCGCCGAACCATGGAATGGCGGATTACAGATAGTAGCATCAAAGCCCTCGCCGCTTAAAACTATCCCTTTAAATATATTGTGTTTGTTAGTTTGCTGGCGCAGCAATATATTGCTCTTTAACTGCGGGTTTGCAGCAAGGATGCGCTTTGCCGACGATATGGCAATCGGGTCGATATCCGTGCCCACAAATTGCCAGCCGTACACGCTGCTGCCAATAACCGGGTAAATGGCATTAGCCCCGGTACCAATATCGAGGATCTTGATCTTTTTACCGGTGGGGATATTGCCATTGTCGGTTTCGCCCAACAGATCGGCTATGTAGTGGATATAATCGGCGCGACCGGGTATAGGCGGACAAAGGTATCCTTCCGGGATATCCCAGCCGTCGATGTTATAATACTTTTTCAGCAGGCTTTTGTTAAGCATCTTAACTGCATCGGCATCGCTGAAATTGATCGACTCAATGTCATGCTCATTCACCTTAACGAACCGTTTAAGTTCGGGCACCGCTTTGATCAGTTGTTTGAAATCATAGCCTTGCCGGTGTGCGTTTCGGGAATGCAGGTTTTCTTTTTCGGCGGGTGTTTGACTGGGTGATGACGACATAAGCAAAGCGGATACTTTAAACAGGAAATGCAAAGGTACTAAAAACGGAGGGGTTTCACCGATGGCCCCACTGGCTGCATCGATATGAAATGCTATTGTTTAAGCCATCGTATTTTTACTAATTTTAATCGGCCGCTAAAACGCGCCGATACACTTTACGGATATGACACTCCAGGAAACACTGACAAAACTCGAATCGCTCGGGACCGAAAAAATGCGCCTGCACAATAAAAAATTTGGAGCTGATGATAACCAGTTCGGCGTAAAAATGGGCGATATCCGGACCGTAGCCAATTCCATCAAATCAAATCATCAGCTGGCGCTGCAGCTTTGGGAAACCGGCAATATCGACGCAAGGTTCCTCGCTACCCTCATCATTAAACCGAAGGCGCTATCGTTAGACGATCTGGACACGATGGTACGTTCAAATAAATTTGCCCATGTGGCCGACTGGTTTTATTCGTATGTAATTAAAGATCACCCTGAAAAGGAAAGCCTGCGGGAAAAATGGATGGATTCTGATAATCCGATGACCCAACGCGCGGGATGGAGCCTCACAAGCGGAAGAATAACCCGAAGCCCGGAAGGCCTTGATATCTCCGCCATCCTCAACCGCATCGAAACCGAAATGCCCAACGCCGCCCCCGAAACGCAATGGGCCATGAACTCGGCACTGGCCCAAACCGGGATCTGCCATCCTGAATACCGCGAGCGGGCCATCGCCATCGGCGAGAAATTAGGCATCTACCGCGATTATCCCGTTTCAAAGGGATGTACATCGCCTTTCGCTCCAATATGGATCAATGAAATCGTAAGCAGGCAGGAAAAATAACAATATATATTGAGGCGAAAGTAACTGTGACTTACCGGCAATTATTAAATTTTTTCCATCCAAAAACTATATCCTTCATTGTGCTTACTTCTTAATTCAAAGGGTCTTTCATTAAAAGATCTGTTGATCTCTTCTGTTACAGCCTGGAAAGCCATATCAACTTTACTTAAATAGTAAGTAGGGAGCAATACTCTAAACCCTTTGAAACCTCCTAATAACATAGCTGCAAGAATATATTGCTCGCTCCATAATTGGTCGGTGACATTTTCTGGGTAGTCGTACGGCAGGTATATGTCATGTATATGGATAATAACACCGGCGGGCAGCGAGGGCAAAACTTTGAAAAAAAAGGAAAGTGTATCGTTATTTTGAAAAACATAGTGAGAACCGTCCATAAATAAAAAATCCCCGGGATTCAGTTTCAGATCATTCCTTGCGATAGCCGATTCAAATGGCTTCTTAATAAGAATATCAGTCGCTCCCGATATCTCGGATCTCGGTTCGGGGTCAATACAAACTATTTTGGTGTTCAAATTAAAATGGTTCTTAAAAAGTTTCATGTACCGGGTAGAGATACCAGAACCTATCTCAATAATTTGAGTTGGTTTGTGCTTATTCATCATTGCACCTAATACCAAAGCATCTACCGCTCCAAAGAAATAATTGTCCAGGTACGGTTCAATGCTGTTCTTCTCCTTTAAAGGCAGGTCCATAACAAGCCGCTTTATAGGATCTATTCCCTCCAAAATAGTGGTTTTAGCAGTCGCGGCGCCAAACAGCTCCGAAAATTGCTTTTTTAATTCAGGTGAAAATGAATCATTCCCATTTAAATGGCTGCGGTAAATGGGGAAATACAACCTGATCAAGTTAGTGCCAAACCCCGGTATCGAAGCTTGATTGAATATTGACCACGCATCTTTGCTGCAGATAATGCGCTTAAATGCCCAAAGCTTCAGGCGGAACTTTATTTTCGACAATCGAGATAATATTTTGCTCATTACTAACTATTATAAAGTCTCCCGGGCGTAGAAGAAATATTTTTAAAGATAAAAACAACTGGTTCCTTATCGCATAAAGAGGAAAAGATCAGGAATAGTTCAGCCATTTATATTCGTACTTCCGGGTTGTATTAATTTTCAGCTCATACTTTAGCGGGTTCAAAATCTTCCTTCCGGGTAAAATACTGTAACCCTAAAATTAAGCCAATGGTTGTGGCAAAGGTAATTTTCTGCATTACAGGTAAGATGGCGATAGTATGCGTGCCATACAGGTACAGCGTTGTATAAAAAATAAGCAGACAGATAACACAAAGGAATTTAAACAAATGCAGCTTCGATTTAAAAACGAAAATGGTAATATAAAATATACTGATCAGGAACATGGTGCTCGCTATGGTGATCATTAAATCGTGCAGCGGGGTTGCTATTAAAAAGGTAAAGATCATGCCGCTGGCTCCCACATATTTTATCACATTAGCGGCGCCCTTTGCCGGTATCCGCTTCGAGAAGTAAATGAAAAACAGTGCAAACCCGGCAGACAAAAAGATCATTCCGCCCACGGCCCAAAAGCGCGCTGAATTAGCAGCTCCGTTAACAGCACGCTCTCCAAAGAGATTGCTGATGTAATTATTTTTCCAGTCGTACCCAACGGAGGCCTTATCAACCTGCGATCCACCCGGATAGCGGAGCGTGGCTGTCACCAGCAATACACCAGAAATAATTATACACAATAAAGCCAGGTGTTTTTTCAGCATGCCGGTTAGTGGTTGCATTTGTAAGCAATCGCCGCGCTCGATGGCCCGGCCAATGGAATAAGCGACGTCGATTTAAACCCGACTATATTTGCCCATTTATTAAAATCAGCAAAGGTGTAATCGAATCCTGTTCCTGTTTCAATCAGCATATTCAGGCTCATCATCATTCCAAAAACGTTTTGCCTTCTTTCATCATCTATAATCCCCTCAATAGCTACAAAGGCTCCGTTAGCAGGGAGTGCTTCATACGCCTTTTTCATTAATGCTATTTTATTTTCTTCGTCCCAGTCATGCAGTATATTTCCCATTACAACAACATCGGCATTGGGTATAGGCATCGAAAAGAAGTCGCCGCTTACGGCCTTTACACGGTCTGATAAGCCGAACTTCTCTATGGTGGCATTCGCGACAGGCTCAACCGGCGGCAGGTCGAAAGTTATGCAATGCATGTGCGGGTTATGCTGTGCAACCATCAGCGACAGCAACCCGGCCGATCCGCCAACATCAACCAATGTTTTATAATTTGCAAAGTCGAATTGCTGAGCAAAGACTATAAAATTTCCCATCTGGATGCCGCTCATGGCGCTGGTAAATTCTTTCAGTTTTTCGGGATCCTGGTATATCACGCCGAAAAAATCTTCGCTCCTTTTTGCTTCGTTTTGCGGTAGCCCGGTGAGCAGTCCCTCGCCCAGGCTCCCCCAAAATCCATACAACCGATTGTTCGCCATTTCGAGGATTCCCCCTATGTACGACGGTTTGTTTTTATCTAAAAATGTATCCGTATCAGGTGTGTTTGAATAAACGGCAGTATCCAGCAGGCCTTCCCGTTTTAAAAAACCAAATGCAGTTAAGGTATCCAAAAAATCATATACATTCCTGTCTGTACATCCCAGCCCTAAAATGCCCTTAATATCTTTGGCCATCATCGTTTTTCTTTCAGCAAGCCTGGTAAATAACTGAAAGCTCACCGCGGTTAAAAGAATTTTCGAGGCCCAGAAGCCGGTGCCGATCTTCATAATGTTATCAGGCGATGGCTGGTTAGTTTGCTGTTCCATCTTTTATTCAATTGTGGGTTTAAATTGACAGCGCCCTCCGGAAGACATTACCGGAAACAGGCGGAATTGACTATCTAAAATACAGCAAATTAATTTGTTATAAGAATAAAAGTAGCTTGATAACGACGGGGAACTTTTGAACGCGTCCCCTGCAAAAAAACCTCAAATCTTTCGACCTGAGGCTTTGATTTATATCCCGTTACATGATGATCAATCCCAGATCCCGTTCTGTGCTGTAAATATTACAGGCTCACCACCGGTTACCATAATGGTATGCTCGTGCTGTGCTACAAAGCCGCCTTTGTTGCCGCTTAGCGTCCAGCCGTCGGCCTGCTCCTCGGCTATTGTCGATTTTGTTGAAATGAACGTTTCTATCGCCACAACAGAATTTTTTTTAAAACGGGTAACATTGTACTTGTCGCAGTAGTTGGCAATCTCATGAGGTTCCTCATGCAGGCTGCGGCCAACGCCATGTCCGGTCAGGTTTTTTATTACCGTGTAGCCGGCTTTTTTTGCCTCGGTTTCTATCAACCTGCCGATCTCCGATATCCTGACGCCACCCCTGATATTGCCGATAGCTTTTTTCAGGATCTCCTTCGATGCCTCCACCAGTTTGCCATGACCGTGAATATCCTCTCCCAATACAAACGAACCGCCGTTATCGGCCCAATAGCCATTCAACTCTGCCGATACGTCGATATTTACCAGGTCGCCTTCTTTAAGGATCTTATCGGCCGATGGTACGCCATGCGCCACCTCATCGTTAACGCTGATACAGGTATATCCGGGAAAATCATAGGTTAGCAACGGAGCAGAACGCGCGCCCAGGCTTTCCAGTAATTTGCCGCCGTACTCGTCGAGTTCCTTTGTAGAGATGCCCGGTTTAGCGTACTCCCGCATCTTCTTAAGCGTAATGGCTACAGCATCGCTGGCTTGCTGCATTCCTATTCTTTCGTTTTCCGTGGATATCGACATTTTGATTTTTTTTACCTGTTGCAAAGTTAACGATTAATATGTTGGCAAACTTCTGCGTAACGCTTGTGCTTTAGCCGGTATATTGCCCAAATTGTCATTATAAATCCATCTTTCAACAATTCGGACCAATCGTTCCGATATTGATTTTATATTTGGACCGTTCATTCCGAATAAAACAATGAACACCTTAGAAAAATGGGAAAATTAAAAAATAAAGTAGCCGTTGTTACAGGTGCCTCTAAAGGCATAGGCGCCGGCATAGCTAAAAGCCTGGCCGCAGAAGGCGCAGCCGTTATTGTAAATTATGCATCGGCAAAAGAAGGTGCCGAAAAAGTGGTAGCCGATATCGTAGCCGCCGGTGGTAAAGCCGTGGCTGTTCAGGGCGATGTATCTAAAGCAGCCGATGTAGACCGTCTGTTTGCTGAAACCAAAGCTGCCTTCGGCGATGCAGATATACTGGTGAATAATGCCGGTGTTTATGAATTTGGCAATATCGAAGCCATTACTGAAGAACACTTTCACCGTCACTTCAACACCAACGTGCTTGGCCTGTTACTGGTAACCCAGGGCGCCGTTAAAAGCTTCGGCGAGCGCGGCGGCAGCATCATTAATATCAGCTCTACCGTAACACGCATCACACCTCCGGGAAGCGCAGTTTATACAGCAACCAAAGGCGCGGTAGATTCGATTACCCAGGTATTATCCAAAGAGCTTGGCCCTAAAAATATCAGGGTGAATGCCATCAATCCGGGTATGGTAGAAACCGAAGGCACGCATACCGCAGGCTTCATCGGCAGCGATTTCCAGAAACAATTGGAAACACAGGTGCCGCTGGGTCGTATCGGTCAGCCCGACGATATCTCGCCTATCGCGGTATTCCTCGCGTCTGACGACTCTGGCTGGTTAACCGGCGAGACGCTGATTGCCAGCGGCGGCATGCGTTAAGCAAATCAATTTTAAAATGATTAAATTTGCCCGCCAAAAGCGGGCTTTTTCCATATATGGCCAGAACTAAGGATTTTGATGAGAATGAAGTGCTCAAAAAGGCAGTCTGCCTTTTCTGGGACAAAGGCTATAATGGTACCTCCCTGCAGGACCTGGTAGACGGCCTTGGCATCAGCCGCTCCAGCCTGTACGATACTTTTGGCGATAAACACCAATTATACCTCAAGGCGCTTGATACTTACCGGCAGGGCTATGGCAGCCAGTTATGCACGCTTACCCGCGAGGCATCATCAGCTAAAGAAGCTATCCAACGGTTGCTGGAACTGGTAGTAAACGACCTTTTGAACGACGAACAGCGCAAAGGCTGCTTCATGGTCAACGCCGGCATCGAATTGGGCAGTCATGACGAGGAAGTAAACCAGTTGATCTGCGATACCGAAAAACAACTCGAACAAGCTTTCCTGAAAGTGATCCGGCAAGGGCAGGAAAAAGGCGAGATCGATAAAGACAGAGATGCCCAGGCGCTTGCACGTTTCCTGAACAATACGGTTAAGGGAATGCAGGTTTCGGTAAAATCCACCACAGAGCGCGGTTTCTTTGAGGATATTATTCACACTACGCTTACTGCGCTTTAATACCCCCGCATCGAAAATTTCGACAACGACGATATAGTAGAAGTCTAAGAACATAATTGTCCTAAGTTGGAAGCATCAGACAGCAGTGTTTACTAATTATTCTCAGAGATATCAAGCAGATAAGCCGCGATCATTTCTGTTTCTGCATTTGAAAAACATGGCTGAAAATAGTTCACATAATTAAGAAGACCATTTAACGTTAAGATTTTTACGTATTGAAACTCCTCAATAGGTTTATTATTTATCATAACAATCAGGTTTCGTATCGGGACTTTTCTATCGCCCCAAGAGCTTTTTTTTAAAATAGATTCAGCGACAGAAAATTCTCCATTTAATATTCTGTATAAAGCAAGATTCGCGCGTTTTATTTGCTGAACAGGCGAATAAAAGTTGGGATTGTTTACTGAATTTCGACTCCAGTTTTTTGTTTCTATCAGAAAAACACCGGAACGCATTATTAAGATATGATCAATTTGAACGGATTGTATGTAATCGTTTTCTTTTTGATTATAAATTGCGGGATGAAATTGACAAGTAAAGTCATTAATTACAATGCAATCGTCAGACAGCTTTTTCAATTCATTTACCACCTTTTGCTCTCCTAAAGCGCCATAGATTGAATGTTTTATCTGGTCAATTACATTCTTCTTTCTTACGAGTTCCTGTAATTCCGACGAGCCGCTTTGAAGTACTGCATCTTCAGGATTTGAGACGATAAATTGATAGCGTATATTTTTTTTGTGGTGGTCTTGGATCAAACGTTTGATAGCGCGTTCAATTCTAAAATTGGAAATTAGTTCATTGAATTGTATCTGTAACTTGAGTTCAATTCTTTTTGCGTAACCAATAAATACTTGAATAACGTTAGCATCAGTGACAATCAAATTTTCCATCTGATATTTTAAGGTCTCGATATTCAGCATCTGCTGTTGCTTAACTTCATTTTTTCTGGTTCTGATAGAATCATCTAATTGCGCTACTTCGGCACTAAGTAAATTTCTTTCATGCTCAATAAGAAAATGATGATTTGAAATAATTTTTTGTCGCGTGGTATCGTAATTCTTCCGGAAGAAAATTAACTCATTTATCGAGTGATATTCATAAATATTGTTTTTGTGCAAATGAGCTTTTATGGTAGTTAAACAGCCTATAGTGTTATAAATCTTACACATATTAGTTTGCGAGCTTTTTATCGATCGAATACAAATCCATCGACTACATTTACTAATATATGCAATTTTCTGTGCTAAATGATAACTCAGATTTCAGGCCTTTTTTATATCTCTGGTTAACCGCTTAATAATCCAACTCCCTGCAATCGAAACCGGCCGCCAGCAACAATTGCTCTACTGAACCGGGATTCAGTCCGGTAGCCTCAACACGCAATACCTTATCGCAATCATCAAGATCAAAATTCCATTGGCGGATCTTTGGAAAAGAAGTGAGCAATGGCGCTACCATGCTCACCTTTTTTCTGCTGGTTACATTCGTTTTAAAAACTAATACTTCCATGGTAATACGATAGTGCGCCTTATACAGGCACGTACTTATTCATTACTTTCCCATTGGTGTAAACAACTGACTGTTCCAGTTGCAGTACCTTTTTTTCTTTAAAAATGGTGAGGCCGGCACCCAGAGCTACCGGATTAATGATGAAGTAATATTCATCAACAAGGTTCAGGCTGATGAGCGACCTTGCAAATTCAACCCCGCCATAAACAAGCAGATCTTTGCCCGGCTGATTTTTCAATTCCTGCACAACGGTGGCCAGGTCGCGGTTTTCTATGTGTACATTTGGGCCGGCAATTTCGGCCTGGCTGCGGGTAAAAACAACCTTGCGGTGGCTCACCATCAGTTTTGCAAAAGGGTTCCACGGGCTATCGGGCTGATTGTCGGCTATGTTTTTCCAGTGGTCCAACCAACCCTGGGCTAATTTACTGCCCGACAATATGGTATCGCAACTGTCGGCCATGTCTGTTGTGAACTGCAATGCTGCCGGGTCCTGTTTGCCAGGCAAAAACACCCAGTCATTCTCACCGTTCGGGCCTGCTACAAAGCCGTCAACGGTCATTTGCATCTGTAGCTTTAACTTTCTCATAAAAATGTGTTTTAATTGTGTTTGGGATTTAGTTTTGTTCTTCAAGTAATTCATCCAGCTGGTTCATGCCCATAGTAAAGCCGCCTTCAAAGCCCATTTCCACTAACATCTTAATATCAGCTTCATTGTCAAAGTTCAGGTCAACAACAACTTTTGTCTTATCGCCCAAGGCTGCAAACTTGTTGTCCCAATGGCTAACCGGCGCGCCAGCTACTGAGTTACCGTGCTCATCAGAAAAAACGACATCGGTTGCGAATCTGCTTGCCTTCTCAATTGCAGTGAACGTTACATGGCTCCAGTGCTTCTGGTCCTCCGGGCCTTCCATAGCATACAGCCATATGCCACCCACGGTAAAATCCATCGATTTGGTTTTAGCTACCCACGGTTTCGGTCCCCACCATTTTTCGAGCAGGGCAGGGTCTGTCCAGGCTTTCCATACTTTTTCTAACGGCGCGTTAAACTCGCGTTCTACGTGAATTTTTTTTGCGTCAAGGTCTTTTTCGAATACAAAATTGTTTGTCATGATTATTGGTTTTATAAGTGATTGTTTTTGATTTATTCCGAAGCCAGCAATTTATCCAGGTTATCGAAGCTTGCAGTTGTGCCTTCTTTGAAGCCTGTTTCCACAAACATTTTTATGGTAGCTTCGTCTTCAAAGGTGATCACCGAATCCGTCTTCGATCTGTTACCTTCTAAAGATGAGAATTTAGTGTCACGGTATGACTTTGGCCCATCGGTAACCGGGTTACCATCGCCATCGCAAAACATACCCATTGTTGAAATAACGCTGCCTTTTTCAATCGCGGTAAACACTGCGTAAACCCAAAATCTCTGGCCTTCGGTGCCAACCATAGCATATTGCCAAATACCGCCCACGGTTAAGTCCATAATTTTAGTTTCGGCCTTCCAGGGTTTTGGGGCAATCCATTTCTCGATCAGATCAGGCTCTGTCCAGGCGCGCCACACCTTTTCAACCGGTGCGTTAAATTCACGCGATATGTAAATTTTTTTTGCCGCAAGGTCTGTTTCGAACACAAAGTTGTTTGTCATGATTTTTTGTTTAGAGGTCGTTTAACAGGTCATCTAATTGGTTAAAGCTGGTCTCCCACATCTTGCGGAAGCGTTCGAGCCAAATGTCTATTTCTTTCATTTTTTCGGGATTAAAGTGATAATGTATTTCCCTTCCTGATTTTTTTTGTACCAGCACTTCACATTCTGTAAGGATCTGGATATGCTTGGATACCGTTTGCCGGGTACTGTCAAAGTGTTCGGCAATGGCGTTGGGCGTCATAGCACCCACGGCCAGCAAGGTTAAAATAGCCCGGCGGGTTGGATCGGCAATAGCCTGGAAAACGTCTCTTCTCATATTACTTGCAGTTGATTGACTGCAAATATACATGCAGCCAATCAACTGCGCAAAGTTTTTTGAAAATATTTTTTTAGCAAAGCAAAAGCGCCGCTTAATGAGCGGCTGGATAAACCACCGTTTTGAATTGGAGAAAGATGTAAGGAAACAACGTCACATTGTTTGTTCCATATTCCCTGAAAAATTGCATTTTGACGGTGAACGATATGGAACTCCTGAAGTCAATCCTGCTGCCGAAGCTATTAGGCTGATTAACAGTAAGTTATTCGCGAAAGAAAAACGAAAAAAGGCCATCTTCCGATGACCTTTCCCTTATGGTAGCCCCGACGAGAATCGAACTCATATCTAAAGTTTAGGAAACTTCTATTCTATCCGTTGAACTACAGGGCCGGTTTCGAATGTGTGGATTTCGAATGTGCAAATGTGCGAATTTTGAGTGAGTTAGCCAAACAGATTATTCATTCGTTCATCAATACGCACATCTGCATATCCGCACATCAAAACATTACCTTATAACCGATCCGTTATGCATATCTGCTCCGGGAACTACAAAGCTCAGTTTCCCTTCACTGTTCTCGGCCATCAGGATCATGCCTTGCGACAGGATGCCCTTTATTTCGCGCGGCTCCAGGTTCACCAGCACGCTTACCTTTTGGCCTATGATGGCTTCGGGCTCAAAATATTCGGCAATGCCCGATACAATGGTGCGGGTGTCGATTCCGGTATCGATGCTTAGCTTCAGCAACTTCTTGGTTTTGGCAACCTTCTCGGCAGTTATAATGGTTCCGGTGCGGATATCCATCGTCGCGAACGATTCGTAGTTGATATTTTCTTTAGCAGGAACAATAGCTGGCAGCGCAGGTGCGGTGGCGGCTTTTTTGTCGAGCAGTTTTTGGATCTGCTTTTCAATCACCTCGTCTTCTACCTTCTCAAACAACAGCCCAGGCACGTTCAACTCGTGACCGCTTTCAAAAGTCATTTCCTTATCAAGCGCTATGGCACTGAACGGAATATTCAGCATGCTTACGATCTTCTTAACCGTGGCCGGTAAAAACGGCTGCAGGCAAGCCGCCAAATGGCCAATCAAAACCAAACAATTGTGCAACGCTTCCTTAGCCTGTTCCGGATTGGTTTTAATAGCTTTCCACGGCTCATTCTCGGTAAGGTAACGGTTACCTAAACGGGCAATATCCATTACACTTTGCAGCGCCTGGCGGAATTTATATGTTTCGAGGTTAACCTGTATCTCGTCGTAATAACGGCCAAGTTCTGCATCAAGGTGTTTATCAGTAAGCACAATTTTACCGGCTTCATTTTCAATTTTGCCATCGTAAAATTTGTGCATCAGTATCATTACCCGATTCACGTAGTTGCCCAAAATGGCTACCAGTTCATTATTAACGCGGGCCTGGTAATCTTTCCAGGTAAACTCGCTGTCGCTGGTTTCGGGAAGGATAGACGTAAGCACATAACGCAATTCGTCCTGCTTGCCGGGGAATTCTTCCAGATATTCATGCAGCCACACGGCATGGTTGCGCGAGGTAGACAGCTTATCCCCTTCCAAGTTCAAAAACTCGTTGGCAGGCACGTTTTGCGGTAAAATATATTCGCCGTGCGCGTGCAGTATCGACGGGAAAATAATGCAATGGAACACAATATTATCCTTACCGATGAAGTGCAGCAGGCAGGCTTCGTCGGCCTCGTTTTCCTGTTTCTTCCAGTACAACTTCCAGTCTTTTCCGTTATCCTGTGCCCATTGCTTGGTTGCCGAGATATAGCCGATAGGTGCGTCCATCCACACATATAGCTTTTTCCCTTTGGCTTCTTCCAGTGGCACGTCAATGCCCCAATCCAGGTCTCGGGTCATTGAGCGAGGTTGAAGGCCTGATTTCAACCACGATTTACACTGACCAAATACGTTAACCTTCCACTCGCCTTCTTTGGTATCTATCCATTTTTCCAGCCATGGCTGATATTTGTCGAGCGGCAAAAACCAGTGCTTGGTTTGCTTCAGCACCGGTGGCTTTCCGCTTAAAGTCGATATAGGATTAATGAGATCGGTCGGGTTTAACGATGTACCGCAGTTTTCGCATTGATCGCCGTAAGCATTCGGATTGCTGCAGTTAGGGCAGGTGCCGATGATGTACCGATCGGCCAGGAACTGCTGGTAATCTTCGTCAAAATATTGCTCCGAAAATTTCTCTACAAATTCGTCCTTTTCATATAAATTCAGGAAAAATTCCTGCGACAGGTCGTGATGTATAGGTGAAGAGGTACGATGGTAAATATCGAACGAGATCCCAAATTCCTCAAAGCTGGTTTTGATCTGGTTATGGTATTTGTCGATGATAGCCTGCGGAGTGGTATTTTCTTTTTTTGCTTTTATAGTGATAGCTGCACCGTGCTCGTCGGAACCGCAGATATAAACCACGTCTTTATGCAGCAGGCGCAGGTAGCGTACAAAAATATCGGCAGGCAAATAGGCCCCTGCCAGGTGCCCGATGTGCAACGGACCATTGGCATAAGGAAGGGCGGATGTTACCGTGAATCGTTTAAACTTATTCAATTGTGACATAACGCGGCAAAGATACCGTTTTTAGTCCGCAAGTCGGGAAAGTCCGGAAGTCCGAAAGAGAAAAACCGGAAACTTTTGCTAATATTGGCTATGACTAACGCCGCAGCTTATAATCAACGGTCTTTACAAATTCCGCCTTATCTTAAAAAAGGTGATAAAATAGCCATTACCTGCCCGGCGAAAAAGCTGCCTCACCCTATGACCGATGCAGTGCAGTTGCTGGAATCATGGGGTCTCGAAGTGGTTTTAGGCGACACGGTTAATGCATCATATCATCAGTTCGCCGGCGATGACGCCTTCAGAGCAAAAGACTTGCAGCGTTTTATCGATGATGATAGCATCAAGGCAATAATCGCCGCGCGCGGAGGATATGGCACAGTAAGAATGATCGATATGGTCGATTTCTCACACTTCGCCCAGAATCCAAAATGGGTCACAGGGTTCAGCGATATCACTTTACTGCATGCGCATATCTTCGCCAACTTTGGTATACCAAGCATTCACGGGCAAATGCCGATGACCATTCCCGATGCCTCCAAACGGTCGCTGGATACCTTACGAGAGGCACTTTTTGGCGAGGAGATCAGCTACCGGCTTGCACCAAACGATCTAAACCGCAATGGCGAGGCACAGGGCATACTAATTGGCGGTAATTTATCATTGCTGCTTTCACTCTCCGGTTCCGTTTCAGATTTGGATTACGCCGGGAAGATCTTATTTATCGAAGATATCAGCGAATACTTCTACGCTATAGACCGGATGCTGCGCACGCTTAAACGCGCCGGCAAACTTTCACAGCTTAAAGGCCTCATCATAGGCGGCTTTACCGATGTTAAGGATAACGATATCCCCTTCGGTCAAACCGTTCCCGAAATTGTAATGGATATTGTGCAGGAGTATGATTACCCTGTATGCTTTGATTTTCCGGCGGGCCACGTTGCAGATAACTGCAGTCTTGTTTTAGGAACATCGTTAAACCTATCGGTTACTGATGCAGGCGCGTCCGTCGTTTTTACAAAATGAATGCGGCGATAGCCTAAACATTTTAACTTACACAACTGTTAAACCTAAATTCCCTCTAATATCTAACCGATCTAATACTAAACATTATGGCACTGCTCGGCAAATTAGGAAATTATAAAAATTTCGGCCTATTGATCATCAGGCTTGGCTTAGGTGTTATGTTTATATGGCATGGCTATCCAAAATTGATTGGAGGCCCCGAAATGTGGAAGCAGATAGGGGAAAATGCAAAATTCATTCACCTCGATTTTGCTCCCGTTCTTTGGGGCCTTTTGAGCGGCGTAGCCGAAGGCGTGGGAGGTGTACTGCTGATATTGGGGCTGGCCTTCAGACCAGCTTGCCTGCTGCTTATTATCGACCTCACCGTAGCTGCTTTATTTCACATGCATCAAACCGGCCCTATGGGCGGGCTCGGCGGGGCATCACATGCTATTGAGGACGGGGTTACTTTTCTTGGGTTATTATTCGTCGGTCCCGGAAGGTACAGTATGGATAAACGATAGCATCTTTTCGGTTACATTCTGATATTTGCCTTTATTTAAAACCCAACGCTGCGCCTTTTCCCAATCGAAAAGAATTCTCGTTAACTACTGTGATATTTAACTATGTTAAGTGTAATTGCAATCACAGTCTTATACTGTTAGTACAAGTATCTTTATAGCATGCGGCGGAGCCGCCTAACAACTTATTTTATACACCTATAAAAAAACGTTATGAAAAAAACTTGTGCTTTCGCTTTTCGCAGTGATTATTTTGATTCCCGTGTTCCCGTTCAAAACGGCAACATCCCATTCTAAAACAACGCTTTTGGGTAATCATTTTACCATTAATCCATTCAGGTCTTTGAACTTTTGGATGTTGGCTGGTAATAAGCCATCGTCAAAAAAGTTATTTACCGATTATTATCAGGGTACTTCCACCAGCCCAAGTACTACTATACACACCTATTATGACGTTTATACTGATGCTGCCGGCCACCGGGAACATAACTAAAGTGTATAGCTATGCAACCAGTTCATATTGGGTGGCCGAAGGAAGTACGTTCCCTTACACTCCTCAGGGCTCGTCAGCCGTTTATACTTATGCGCAATCAGGATATATTACGGCGGCAATTATGATGATTGGGCGGGCCTTTTAGGGTCAGCTTTCTAAAACAGTAAAGGAGCGAGTTAAACAGCTCCGCTCCTTTTTACTTATTCCGCTTATTTGCTGAGACTCCTTCCCAGATCTTTTATATACTCCTCATCCACCTCGCGCGATCCCTGTGCCACTATGAAAGAATCCGCATCACCATTAAATGCCTTTTTCAGGACGCTCTTCTTCAGCGAAATGGTTTGAGGCTTTTCTCCGTTTGCCACGACGAAGATGTAGCGGTTATCATCAACAAATTCATCGTATTTGTTCCCCGATTCTGTAACGCCATTGTATTTATAATCGGCACGCACTAATTTGGTGTCCATTCTTTTGTAGATCTTATACTTGGGCGTGCTCAACAATACTTCTACGAATGGCTTTTTATTGATTTCAGGCGCCGATTCATAAGTGTGGGCATGCCCTTTTTTATCATAAAGTGTAAAGCTCCTGAGTTGACCTGTCGAAACGGACGACATAGTACGCCCATCATTTGTGTAAATTATGGTTCCGTCTATCTTGTCAAAATTATAAACGTTCTCCTTTTCAAATACTATCGAGTCCGTCTTATTTATACCGAAGCCCGGCACCCAATCGTCAAAGTATAAACGACTGCCCCGCGTAGGCTCCTGCTTAAAGCCGGACGAAACTACCGTAACGTCGCTGCCGCCTCTCGCAGTAACGGCGCCTTTTCCCGAAGTAAGTTGATCTCCCCGTCTCAAAAACTCCGATAGCTGGTTATTTTGACCACCGCTCAGCGAAACAACAGACCCATTCTTTGCTTCTTCGGGCAAAACGACATTTATCTCGCTCCGGCTACTTATCTTTTGCCAGGTATCTTTATGGCTGGCCGCCCGGAACATGAGTGAGGAAGACGGGTCGGCTTTTATATTGAATGTGCCGGTAGAATCTGTAAAAGTTGCGTAGTTGTGGTTAACGTCGCGAACAAAGGCATAAGGAACAGGCTTCCCTTTCTCGTCATTCACAACACCCTTTACCGTAGTTGTTTGTGCGAATGCTCCCGCTCCTGCCAGGGTGAGAAAAAAGATTGCTTTAACCGTTTTCATGATTGTAAGTTTTAAAAATCAATACGTAAATATATTAATATTTGCACCAAACCATCAACGCATTAACCCGGTTAAAGCAATTTACTATCTTTTATTTGCTCATGCTTATGCCGAGATCCTTTACATAATCTTCATCAACATCCCTCGAACCCTGAGCTGCTATAAAACTGTCAGCTTCGCCGCCCAAAAGTTTTTTCAGTGTACTCTTTTTTAGCGATATAGATTGTGGTTTACCATCGGCACCAACAAAATAGTAGTGTTCATTATCTACATATTCATCGTACCTATGCCCCATTTCAATTACCCCATCGGTATGAAAATCGGCACGAATAAGCTTGGTATCTATTTTTTTGTAGATCTTATATTTAGGGGTATTCAGCAACACCTCAACAAAAGGCTTATCACTTACTGCAGGCATATTTTCATAAACATGAGCACGGCCCTTTTTATCGAATAGACTGAACGACCTTACCTGCGAGGCGGGCACGGCCAACATTGCGCGGCCATCCTTGGTGTACATAATATTACCGGCAATTTTATCAAAATTGTACATATTGGCTATTTCAGCTACCAACGAATCCTTCCCGGTAATTCCGAAGCCTGGCAGCCAATCGGCGTATAAATAACGACTGCCGTGAGTAGGCTCCTGCACAAAGCCTGCTTTAACTTGCTGCTGGCTCCCATCCGTAAACTTGTCGCGCGCTTTCAAAAACTCGCCGTTGATCTGATCTCTCACCGGCGTTACAGCCACGGCCCCTCCCTGGGCACCGTCTAAAGGAAGCACTACATTTAGGTTAGCCTTTGTGTCTATTTTAACCTGTGTGCTCTTGTAATTTACTGCAGACACCTCGAGTGCAGACGACGGATCGGCCTTAAGAAAGAAGGTTCCCGCCGAATCGGCATAAGTAGCGTAACTATGCTGGACGTCACGAACAAGCGCATACGGAACCGGCTGCCCATTCTGATTGTTTACTGTGCCGCTTACGGCCGCTGTTTGGCTATACGCCAATGTACCCGTAAGGCCGAGTATTAAGGTGGTGATAATAGCTTTCATGTTTCAGTTACAGAGTTTTAGTTTCTAAATATAAAAACATTCCCTCACAGAAAAGCAGGCCTTATAATACCGGATGATAAGTTTTTTAATTATTGGGTAAAAAAACTGTTACACTAAATCGTAATAACAAAAAAGCCGCTTTCAATTAATGAAAGCGGCTTAAGATATCTGTTAACAGATTCTATTATTATCTTGAACCTTTGTAAACAAGTGTAACGTGTACTTCCCTTCCGTTTGTACCAGGGCCACCTGAAGTCCATGCGAAATTCAAGTGGAAAGTTCTTGAGCCCGGGTCGTAAGAGTTATCCGCACCATCTATATTTTTAAGGTATGGATTACCGGACGCAGTTACGGTAACCTTGTTTGTTGCAGGATCAACCGCAAGCTGCAGTCCCGTAATACCACCTATCTGAGTAGTTCCGTCAGCCCAGAAAATAACCGGCATTGCATCGCTGGTAGGCCCGTTGGTTATAACGTCGATAGTATGACCGTCTGCAATGGTGCCCCCATATTGAGGGGCGCCATCAACTGTTCCTGGTGCCGGTATCCTTACAACAGTTCCGTTGTATGAATATTTACCGTCGTAAGCGTTTTTAACCGCAAGACCTGCGGCAATTTCACCATAACCTACTTTGCCTTTAAAGCCGCCAAAGTTAGTGATTTTGTAAACCGCGCCATAGGTGTTTGACAGGTCAAGCTTGCTTCCGTCAACCTTAAAGATAATGTTCTTGGCAAATTCACCTGCTGCAAAATTTACGGTAAGCACTGTACCGTCGGCGTTAGCAGTTACACCGCCAGAGCCTGCGTAGATACCGCCAGATGCAATATCGGCAGCAGTTGGGAAGGTGTACAAATCGCTGGTAAGAGGTGTTAATCCTGAATTATGTGTTGAATCCGGATCAGCGGTCAGGGTAACAGTTACCGCCTTTTGCAGATCAGCATTGCTGGCCGCATCACGCCTTACTGTAAGAAGCGCTACCGGTTTTACGTCGGTAAATACGTCAAAATATTGTATTGCCGGATCGCCGCCAGCTTCATTTATATAAACGAATGTCGTTCCAGACTGTTTTGTCTCTTTGCCCGGGAATGACTCCTTACGGCACGCGCTGAACAAAAGCGCCATCGCTCCGCAAAGAAACAGGTATGGTAAAAATTTATTTTTCATCTTTATATTTTTTAATGTTAATGACCTATCATGGGCTATACCTTTCCGGGCTTTGCCCATGATAGTTTCAAACAGTTATTATACGGCATTTAAAGCAATTACTTGCCCTGGCCTATTACGTCCCACCAAACGCCATTGTCTTGCGAGTCGGTTCCGGCTTTAGGCCCAACTTCTCTCGCAACGGCAGCTGCATAGTTAGTACCGTTGGTCTGGCTTTCTGTTGAAGAGTAAACAAACCTTCTAACAATGTTTGGCTCAGACGATGTAGCACCAGGAGCTGGTTTAAGCACCGGGAAGCCGGTTTTACGCCAGATGTTCCAACCCAGGTGACCGTTAGGATATGCAGCCAGATATTGTTGGGTAGCAAGATTCTGCTCGTTAAATACAACACCGGCTTGTGTAAAGTACGATGCTGCAGGGGCATCAACACCCCATTCTTCAAACGATAAATTTATACCTTGTTTGTAAGTAGCTACGGCGTCGCCTGTAGTCCATCCAAGGTTAATACCTTCGGCAATGGCTAAAGTAACCTGCGCAGCGCTTATTACATTAACCGGGCTGCTTTGGGTACGATAATCAGCTCTCAGGCACATTGCCCAATCCGGGTGAGCAGCGATGTAGTTATTTGCATCAGTACGCGCTAAACCCGGAGGCACACCATCATTTGATGTTATCTTGCCGCCAGTAACCTGGCCAGGGTCGTTAAATGCACCGCCAAATGGAACTGTTCTGCCATCAGAAAGCGATTTGGTCAGATTAGTAACGGTAGAGCTTTCAGCCCAGTCGGTTCTGCCGTCATAAAGGGCAAACCATGGGTTGTGGTAGTTCGCTTCAAATGGAACAGAGAAGTTACTGCCATTATCGCTGATATATCCGCCCGAAACCGCAGTTTTAAAAGCTGATGCTGCAAAATCGCTTGATCCGGGAACTCTTTTTGAAAGCTGGATAGAAGCCAGAATGATCAATGAGTTTCCGAATTTTTTCCATTGCGCAGCGCTACCTCCGTAAACCACGTCTCCTTCTACAGAGCCGCTGTTTAGTGAAGCCACCGCAGCGGCAGTTTTCGACAGTATGCCTTTGTAGATATCTTCCTGCTTATCATAAGCCGGTGTAATTGCCTTGATACCTTGCAAAGCCTGGCTATACGGGATATCACCGAAAGCATCTGTCATGGTCCAGAAAATATACTGTTGCATTATAGTAGCAGCCGCAGCCGAGGTCCTATTCGTAGCAACATCTATTACGTTCTGGCAATCGTATAAATCGCCGTTATAACGCGGAGTAAAGTCAATCTGCGGCAAATTATATAAACCGGTACCTGGATATTGCGTTTCTGCAAGGTACTGAACATAGGCAGCACCGTTGATAGCGTAAGACTGGGTAGAAACGTAACCAGGAAGGTTGTGCTCCACGTTAGCTATGAGTGCCGAAATAACCGGCTTCGTAACGGCAGTGGGGTCGACGTTCGTGTCCCCAAAATCGTTTAACTTTTTACAACCCACGGCCCCCCAAAGAAGTAGGGTCGAGAGTGTGTAGATATGTATTTTTTTCATGATCTTTTTAATATAAATATTTAATTTATTACCTCAACCTATCAGAATCCAACTTTAAGGTTAAATCCTATGCCTCTTGTACCAGGTAACTGGCCTGATTCACCCTGAACCGCGCTGATCTGCGATGGATCGAAATCCCTGGTTTTAGCATAAATTAACCAAAGGTCGTGCGCCTGGAGCTGAATCGAAGCATTTTTGATACCGGTAAGTCCAAGTTTTTTCACAGGAATTCTGTATGATATACCTGCTTCACGTAACTTAATGAATGTAAGGTCATAAACATACATATCAGTAGTTCCGTTGTTAAAGTTGTTGTGGAAATAGTCATAAGCATTCACATACATGCTAACAGGGTTGCCATTTTTGTCAACACCAACCTGGTGGATACCACCGCCGTCGGCAACGTTGTCACGAATTGGATTTCCTTTATCATTCAGTGAAGCAGAGAATTTAGACAGACCGCTGAAGTCGCCCCATGCGCTTGACAGAGAAGCGAATTTACCGCCAAACTGGTAGTCGATGTTAAAGTCAACAGCGAAGTCTTTGAAGATTGTAAAGGAGTTCTGGATACCACCTGTATGTTTTGGTAATACGCTACCGAAATATTTGGCGGTATTGATGGTGTAGAAACCAGAAGCATCAAGAATAGGAACACCTGCAGCATTTGTTGCAATGCCGTGTCCATAAAGCTGGCCCCAAGCCATTCCTTCTTTTTGAACAAGGTAAGGAACGTTTGAGAAAGTATTGCCGCCACCCGAAACAACGATCTGGTGAACACCATATTTTGCACTGATCGCTACAACTTTATCCTCTAACAAGTTTGAGTAAGTTGCAGAAATGTTCCATGAAAAATTAGGAGTTTTTACAGGATATCCGTTGATTGTCAAGTCGAAACCTTTTTTCTCAACGTCACCAAAGTTGGTAAGGATAGAGTTGAAACCGCTGGCACCATTCACGCTGATTGTTGATGGGATGTCGGTTTCAGAACCTTGCCAGTAAGTACCCGAAACACCGATCCTGTCATTTAAGAAACGTAAGTCAAGACCAAGCTCTTTTTGAGTTACTGTAGATCCGTGGATTTGTGGGTCAACGTTCTGGTCAGGAGCGCTCATAATCAACTGTCCGGCGTATTTGTTTGGCTGAACTGTATAAGCTGCGCCAGGATAACGGCCCCAACCAAAGGTTTCGTTAGTTGTACCAAGCGCTTTAGGGATCTGACCGTAGGTAGCTCTTACTTTACCATGGCTCAACCAGCTAAATTGGTCTTTCAGCAAGTCGCTGAATACGAAAGACACACCGGCAGATTTTGACAATACGTCATTTTTAGCTTGTGGCAATGTAGAATACCAGTCATTACGAACCGAACCGTCAAGGAAAATCATATCTTTCCAGCCCACAGACGCGTGTGCTAACAATGCGTTATATCTTTCTTTGTACCTGTTGTTGGTAATTGTTGGCGTAGTTGCACTATTACCAATAGAGTACAGATAAGGAATAGTTAAACCGTTATTGGTAACCGCATAGTTTTCTTTAAGCGAGTAATTAAATTTATCGCTACCAGCGTTTGCATCAACAGTGAAATCATGAATTTTCTTGTGATAAGTTGCCAGGAACTCGAAGTTTTCACGGTTTGAATTGCTGATATCAGTTTCGTATTTACCTTTAAGACCGGTTTGAGTAGCACTTTGAGCTAACTCGGTCGACTCGATATTTTCGTAGTACTGATTATTTTGCTGTTTACGGTATGTTAACCTGAAGCTTAAATCGTTATTAAGTTTGTAGGTAAATGCGATGTTGCCGTACAGCCGATCGCGGTTAAAGAAGTCTTTCTCTAAGTTCTGATAAGTATAAAAGTTGTACCAGTAGTTACCGCCATAGAATGCAGTTGGATTAGCAGCGCTGTAAGTTCCAGGGTCGCTGTGGTTCCAGCTGGCGTACTGACCTGGACCGTATTGCAGGTTTTGCAGTTCTTTCATGATACCCATATCGATATCACGGTGGAACCATTGGTCAAATGAACCTGAAGTTTGGTTGGCGTAACCGTCCTGGCTTTGCGGACCTTTCATTTTCTGGTTAACATAGTTAATGTTAGCGCTTAAAGAGAAATGTTTGTTAAGGTCATAGTTATAGTTCAGGTTTAAGGTATTTCTTTTCAACTCTTGTGTTGGGATGATACCTTCCTGATAAATGTTGCCGTAACCTAATTTAAAGCTGTAATCGTCGCCAGCCTTGTTGAAGGTAACGCTGTTATCCAGTAATGGGGCAGTACGGAAGAATTGCTTTGCGTTATCAGGCTGTGGTGTCCATGATGCTGTTTTGCCGGTATATTTTGTTCCAGGATACCACGCATACCATGGAATATACTCCTGGCCAACCATTTTAGGACCCCAGCTGCTATCATCCACATAATCCGGATAATATTTACCGCTTAACGATTTCCATTCATTAGGTTCACCTTGCTGCCAGATATATTGAGTAAATACAGGGTTATTACCACCACCGTAAGTATTCTGGTAGTTTGGCAGAATGTAAGCTTTATCAAATGTAGCACCTAAACGAAGGTCGATACCAAGGCCGCCAGTCTTTTTAGCTTTGCTGGTTGTGATAACGATCGCACCGTTTGCACCCTGAGAGCCTAAAAGCGCAGCAGCAGCAGCACCTTGCAGTACAGTTACGCTTTCAACGTCGTCGAGGTTGATATCATCCGAGTTTGGCAGAATGGTACCGTCAACTACGTAAAGAGCACCCTGACCTGTTCCGAAACCTGATGCACCACGAAGCCTTACCTCGGTGTTACGGCCCAAAGCAGCAGCCGACTGGCTACGAACCTGGATACCGGCAACTTTACCGGCCAAAGCGTTGTTAACGTTCGGCTGACGAACAGTGTTCAGCTCTGTAGCAGTAACAACCTGCGCAGAGTTTGGATTTGAGCGCGCGGTTTGCTTAATACCGTAACCGGTAGTAACCACAACCTCCTTTAATTGATTAGAGTTAGTTTCCAGAACGGCATTAACAACATCTGTACTACCTATAGTAAGAGTTGCCCTTTTGTAGCCTACAAATGAAAACTGTAATGATTTTGCCGATGCCGGCACTTTGATGGTATACTTACCATAATCGTTGGTTTGTGTACCAACAGATGTTCCAGGTACTGTAACGCTTACCCCGGGAAGCGGAAGACCGTCATCCTTTCCGGTAACCGTACCAGTAATTGTTCGATTTTGTGCAAAGGCCTGCGTTATGCAGAATACCATGAAACACAAACTTACTAGTAAAAGTTTTTTCATTTCGTTAATAATAAGATCAGTTAATAGTTAATTAATCATAAAAGTAGTGTTACATTATCTAATTGTCAAGCTAAATCTTAAAAAACATTGCTTTTTTTTAAAATAAACTGTGTTTTGGTAAAAATCGAAATTATTTTAGTACTATGTATTGCATAATACAATTTAAAACATATATCTTTGTAGTATGATTGTTGAAAACACACAAACCCAAATGCGGAAAGGGATACTGGAGTATTGCATTCTTTCCATCATAGCAAAGGGAGAAACATACGCCTCAGACATTATTGCAGAGCTTAAAAAAGCCCAACTGCTTGTAGTTGAGGGCACTTTGTATCCTTTGCTCACCCGTTTAAAAAATAACGGACTGCTAACCTATAACTGGGTGGAAAGCACCTCGGGCCCGCCGCGCAAGTATTATGTGCTATCAGACGAGGGCAGGAACGTGCTGGAGCAGCTCGACAAAACCTGGGACGAGTTATTATTTGCTGTTCAGACAGCGATCGGAGACAGAAAATAAAAACCTGAAATTATTATCAATCATGAATAAAACTATCATCATAAACATAAACGGCATCGTATTTCACATTGAAGAGGATGCCTACGAAATACTAAAAAACTACATGACGGATGTAAAACGTCATTTCTCCACCTCGGCAGACAGCCTTGAGATCACTACCGATATCGAGAACCGCATTGCCGAAATGTTCAGCGAAATGTTACTGCGCGAAAACAAGCAGGTAGTTGTGGAGCAGGACGTTAAACAGGTAATTGAGCAAATGGGCTCCGTTTCCGACTTTGAAAGCGCCGATGCCAACGACGATCATGACGCCGCATATAGTTATAGCAAAGAGGGCCGCCGCTTGTTCCGCGACCCGGACGATCACCTGGTTGGCGGCGTATGTGCCGGCATTGCCAATTACTTTAATATGGAACCGGTTTGGGTGCGGCTTGCCTTTGCGCTGTTTATCCCGGTTGCCGGCAGCGGGTTCCTTTTGTATATAATACTGTGGATGGTTATACCTAAGGCTATTACCCGTGCCGACAAGATGGCCATGAAGGGCGAAAAGCAAAACCTGCAGGGCTTTAAAAAGAACTTTGAGGAAGAACTGCATTCCGTCAGACAGAACCTCTCGAACTTTGGGCACGAAGCCCGCCCGTTTGTGTACAAGGCCCGCGATTTCGTGGGTGATTTTTTTCATCACCTCGGGATCTTTTTTGGCGAAGCGGGTAAAGTCCTCTTTAAACTTCTGGGTGTAGCCCTACTTTTAGCGGCATTTGCGGGGGCTATTTTCCTTATAGTGGTATTTATCGGCGCTATTGCGTTCAATGCTGATTTTGGCGACCATATCTTTCCGTTCAGAATTATAAGAAGTGAATTTGCCAATAACATCATTATCTCGGCGTTCCTCGTTTCCTTTATACCTGTTATTACCATTATCCTGGTAATTTTCAGGGGTATATTTAATGTAGGCAGCATCGGCAAATCAACAGGAACCGTGCTTTTGGCCATCTGGCTCTGCGCTGTTACCGTATTGGTTTATTTTGCCACCAAGGTAGCAGGCGGCTTCCGCGAATCGGCAAGGTTTACCGAAACTATCGATCTGAAACCTACTAAAAACAACACTTATTTCTTAAAGCTGAACGACATCAAATATTTTTCGCACGATGACAGCGTGAAGCTCGACATTAAAAATAAGTTTAAGAACATGGTAGTTACCGACGATGATTACAACAGCTTTCATGACGAGCCCCGCAGTGTAACGCTTTATATCGAGCACAGCGAAGTGAACAAACCAGTGCTGGAAGAATCGTACCATGCTATGGGTGCCAATTACGAAGAAGCCCTGTTTAACGCCCGGAATACCACTTATGTATTCGCACAGCAGGATACTGTTTTAAAGTTCGACTATTCGCTGCGCAAAAGGCCGGGAAGAGCATGGCATGCCGAAGAAGTGTTCCTGACGCTGAAACTGCCGATGAATGCGAAGGTGATCATCGATCAAAAGCTGGACAATTATATACAGGGTGTAGACCTGTACCAGTGCCATGGCTGGAACAGAAATGACAACAAGGCAAACTACACCTTATTTACCATGACCGACAATGGTTTACAATGTAAGGTAGATACCATAGTAACGGTAAAGAAAGACAGCCTTAAAACAGATACAGCGCACCATTAAGCTTATCAATATAAAATAGAGCGGGCAGGTAAAAATGTCCGCTCTATTTATTTAAACACGGTATTCGGCAGTATAAAAACTTTCACCGTCAAAAAATGGCCGTTCACCGATAGAAATTGACCACTGACCAAAAAGTAAAAATCTATTGTAACCTTCTTCCTCACTTTTGCATCTTACAGGTAAACAAAAACACATTAACACGATACTGCGAAAGCTATTTATAACTAAAAAAATGAACTAACTGTACTTGCATAATAAAACACACAACATACTATAAACAGCGCCGGTAACCAGCCGGAAACATCAAAACTTAATTAACTAATTAAAAAAAGAACAAAATTCTTTTAACGGGGCATCTTTTTGCCTAAAACTACCATTTATATGAAGTCGCTCATCACCAAAATATTAACCTCCGTATTGCTTACAGTAGCCTGCCTGGGCGCAGCGTGGGCACAGCCGTCAAAAATAGCCGGCCGCATCAACGGCTCCCTTATTGACGATAAGGGCAAGCCGATGGACTATGCCACTGTAACACTCCTTAAAGCTGCCGATTCATCGGTGGTGAAAGGAACTTTAAGCAACGATGCCGGCAGTTACTCGTTCGATCATGTTACCCCCGGCACTTACATTATCAAAGCTACCGTAGTAGGCTACGAAAAGGCCGCCACCAAACCATTCAGCGTTGATGGCGAAGCGCCTGTGGTTGCACCTCAGCTTAAAATGCAGCAAACAAGCCACGCGCTGAATACCGTTACCATTACCGCCGCCAAACCACTCATAGAACACAAGGTTGACCGCACGGTAATGAACGTAGAGAACAGTGTACTTGCCGCAGGCAACAGCGCGATGGAAATTCTGGAACGTGCTCCGGGTGTTTCTGTCGATAAAGACGACAACATCAGTATTAAAGGCAAGCAGGGTGTAACAGTTATGATAAACGATAAGCTCACTTATCTATCGTCAACTCAACTGGCTACATTGCTGCGCTCTACCGACGGTACTACCATTCAATCTATCGAGATCATTACCAACCCATCGGCAAAGTACGATGCGGCGGGCAACTCTGGTATCATCAATATCAAGATCAAAAAGAATAAGCAAACCGGTACCAATGGCAGTGTAACACTGGGTGCCGCTTACGGAGCTACATTCAAGAACAATGAAAATATCACCCTGAATCATAAAGAAGGCAAGCTGAATGTGTTCGGCTCGTTCAGCCATGACGACCGCAAGCGCGAGCACACGCTGGACATCAGGCGTATTGTAACCGACAGCGCAGGTAACAAAACCTATTTTAACCAGCTTTCATCGTTGCCGAATGACAACCATAACAACAGCTATCGTATCGGCGCTGATTACGAGACCAGCAGTAAAAACACCGTAGGTTTCCTGATCAACGGCTACTTTAACAGCGAGGATGACAATACTACCAATCGCACTAATATCGGGACAAAGCCCGGCGTTACCGATTATTATCAAACCACCGATGCGCTGATCCATCAAACCTATAAAGACTTCGCGCTTAACCTGAACGACAAATACCAGATAGATACCGCAGGCCAATCGATCGGTATAGACCTCGATTATTCAAAATTCAACAATAACGGAACTTCCGGCTATAGCACTTATTTCTTCCTGCCTGATGGAAGCACCCCTATGCCGCCAATGTTCACCCGCAACCAGGCGCCTTCGGTTATTACAATTAAAACAGCCAAAGTTGATTATTCGCTGCCCATCAATAAGCAATTGAAGTTTGAAACCGGCTTTAAATTAAGCGATGTAAAAACCGATAATGACCTGAAGGCGCAAAAACAGGTGAACGGCAATTACGAAAACGACGCTACTCTTACCAATCACTTTGTTTATACAGAAAAAGTAGACGCAGGTTATGTAAACCTGAACGAAAGCTACAAGAACTTTTCTGTACAGGCCGGCTTAAGGGGCGAATACACCAGTTCTATCGGCAACTCGATCACCACTAACCAGGTTGTAAAACGCAATTATTTCGACCTGTTTCCAAGTGTGTTCCTTAACCAGACACTGAACGATAAAAATGAAATAGGTTTATCCTACAGCCGCCGCATAGACAGACCGGGTTACGACAACCTTAACCCGTTCGTGTTTTACCTCGATCAGTACACTTATGAAAAGGGTAATCCTTACTTAAACCCGCAGTACACCAATAACTTCGAGCTGAATTACACTTATAATAAGTCCGTCACCTTAACGCTGGGCTACAGCCATACAATGGATGCGATCACCCAGGTATTGTTAACCGACGTGTCAACAAAGGCTACCTATCAAACCAACCTCAACTTAACCAGCCAGAACAACTATAACATCAACTTGTATGCACCGTATACTATTGCTAAATGGTGGACAGGCAACGCCAACATAACCGGTTTCCTGATGAAATTCAAGGCCGACACCTTATTGGGCGGAACGCTGAATAACAGTAAGGCGGCTTACCAGGTTCGTACCACCCAAACTTTCCTGATAGCCAAAGGCTGGAAAGCTGAATTATCAAGCTATTATAACTCGCCAATGACTTATGGTATCTTCAATATCAAACGTCAATACGCTAACGACGCCGGTATCAGCCACTCGTTCGCTGATAAAAAAGCAACCATCAAGCTTTCAATGAGCGATATATTTAATACCCGCCGTAATGATGTTACCAGTTATTTCCAAACCAACAACCTCGATATCAGGCAAAAAAATGAAAGCCGCGTAACCCGCCTTACCTTCACCTACAACTTTGGCAATGCCAAAATTAAAATGCGCCAGCACCAAAGCGGCGCCGACGATGAAAAAGGAAGGGTGAAGGGGAATTAAGTTGGCCGTTTTGAGTTTGCAGTTGACAGGCTCATTTAAAGAAACAGTGGCGCTAGAGTATCAGCAGGTTTTTGATTGTCATTGCTGCTGCTTGGCGCCACTTAAAAAATACCTCTTTTAAAGTGGCAGTGGGTAGTAGCCGTAAATATATCAATACTGCTACTACCCACCGCCATTTTAACACTAACTCCCCTACTGTCCCACCATAAACACCGCATTACTTAATAACAACTTGCCGTTTTCCCAGAAGCTGCGGAACACCGGATCGTCAACCATATAGATCACCGAGCCACGACCAAGCGATTGTACGCCAAGCAGCAGGCCGTCCTTAATTTTTTCTTTGCTTTTCTGGCCTACGAAGCCGGAAACAAGGCCGTCTTTTTTTACGGTTCCAACGCTCCATCCGTCATCGCCCATATAATCGTAAATATCGTCGCTCAGTTTGAGGGAATAGTAATCTTTTGATAAGCCGAAACCGAGTGGGTGGGTGTTATCGAGATTGATGCGATAGATAGCACCCGGTACGCTCGAGCGGATGGCGTCGCGATCGCGTTCATCGTACGATAACAGTACAGGATCTTTGGTTTTTTTATCGTCCTTTTCGTCTTTCTTTTCTTCCTTCTTTTTGATGAGGAAACCTTTTTTGTCTACCAGTTCGGCCACCGCGTTTTGAATAGCGATGAGCTTACCGCCATCGCGGATCCAGGCGGTTAGCTTATCTGATGGAAAATTGTCATATTCCCCGTCGGGGAAAATAGCGACATCAAAGTCGCTCAGCCTGGCGCGGGTCAGATCACGATAGCGCACCAGCGTAACGGGGTAGCCTATTTGTTGCTCAAAAAAATGCCAGACCTCGCCCATGGCCTCTGAATTTACGTCATCGCCCGCGGCTATCATTACGCGCGGCTGGCGGATATACCTGATCACGTCAGACCCCAGATCATAGCCCTTCTCCACAAAACCCGACATCAGCGGCGTAAGGTCCTGGTTTAAGGAGGTAGCTATATGAGCTACTACTTCGTCAAAATCGGCGCGGTTATTACCCGCCCGGGTGATGAGTAAAGACCCCGCCGAAAAGCTTTTACCCGCAGCCTGGAATGGCTTTTCAGAATAGCGTACTTTAATACCGTTCTTCAATAGGGTGGCCAAAAACTTCACATCATTGACCGATTGCCAGGTGGTTACATAAGCGTAGGCGTGCGCGTTCACCGAAACCTGCTGACGGGTGGCGGCAACGCCTGTAGATTCAGCCTTTAACGATTCTTTAACGCCATAGGCCTTCAGCCCATAAACATAGGGCAGCGACCAGGCAGTGATGTCGTAAGTATTTGAATCGGCTATAAAGGTTTTTGGTTCCAGCAATACATTTAATAATACTGATTTTGGCTGATAGGCATTAATTACCAGGTCGTTGAGTCCGGCCTGGTACTGCTCCGCTTTTCCCGTTACATAATTATATCCGTTCACGCTGCCCTTCAGCCCAAACCCATACTGGATACCGTTGCGATCAAGCAATTTGGCCAGCGCATTTACTTTATCAGCGTTATTATTGGCAATTACATAAGTTTTATATTCTCCCGGCGGATTGGCGCGGCTGTTATCATAAAATTTTTTAAACTCATCCAGCAATTTCTGCGAATAAGCCGAGGCCATTTCAATAGTACTTAAACCGGTTGCATGGTGGTGTGCCACGCGGTCAACCAGCGTAAGCGTATCGCCCGTACGGGTAAGCACCGCTAAGCCCGCGCTGATGCCGCCCTGCTCGTACGTCATGCCGATAGAACCGTTGTAAATAGGGTAAGTATCGCCATAAGACGGATACAGCAGATCGAACTCCTGCTTGGTAAAGTACAGCCAGCCGTTCTGATCAAAATATTTGGCGTTATTTTTACCTATGGTGATTTGCATTTCGCGCTGCCACGGGGTGATCACTTTGTGGAAAGGCTCGGCAGCCGGTGCAAAATAATAAGGGGCATTATAGCCTTGTTCGTGGTAATCTACATGTATTTCGGGCAGCCATTGGTTAAACAGCGCAACGCGGGCCTGCGTCTCTTTTTGTGTTTGCCATGCCCAGTCGCGGTTCAGGTCGAAATAATAATGATTCACCCTGCCGCCCGGCCATGGTTCGGCATGCTCGCGGGCATAAGGATTGGCGTCTGGCGTAGTGCCTTTTACCGAATTATAGAAATTAACGTAACGGTCGCGGCCATCAGGGTTGATACAAGGATCGATAACCACTACGGTATTTTTAAGCCAGGCCTGCGTGCGGGTATTTGATGGATCGACCATATCATACAGCGTCCACATCGCCGCTTCTGATGAGGCAGGTTCATTACCATGCACGTTATAACTTAACCAGCAGATGACTGGGGTATTGGTGGTAGCGGTAGTAGTAGTAGTAGCAGTCTTAGCAGACACATTACTGCTACTACCGCCTGCTATTGCTCCTATTCCTGCCAAACGTAAATTATTCTGACGGATCTCCTCCAGCCTGCCAATATTCTCATCCGATGCGATGAACATTGCCAGCAGCGGGCGACCTTCATTGGTCGTGCCATACTGCTGCAGTTTCACGTTCTTTGCCACCTGCGCTATGTATTTGAAATATTCAACAATGCGGTAGTGCGGGGTGAACTGCTCGCCGGGTTTATAGCCTAAAAATTTCTCGGGCGATTGGATGGCCTGCGCATGGGCGGCACAAAAAGCACCTGCTAAAATGAACGAGAGGAGTAGCTTTTTTATCATGAATGTCAGTTATAGGAAGGCTAATATAATATTTATTTAACTGAATGCGTAATTGTCTGCCCGTCCTATATTATCTTACATCGCCAAAATAACCTTACAGAAAATCCGCACATTTGCACATTAATAACCCGCACATCAAAACAATGACTCCATTACAGGCCCTGCAAAAATATTTCGGATACAGCGCGTTCAGGCATCAGCAGGAGGCTATTATTAAGCATCTGTTAAATAAGGAAGATGTACTTACGCTAATGCCTACCGGCGGTGGTAAATCATTATGTTACCAGTTGCCTGCGGTGTTGCTGGATGGCCTAACCATCGTGATCTCACCCTTGATCGCCTTGATGAAAGACCAGGTGGATGCGCTTAATGTTAACGGGATCCCTGCGGCGTTCATTAATTCGAGCCAGTCAACGCAGGAGCAGATCGAGATCAGCAATAGGCTTAGAAATAAACAGATCAAGCTGCTTTACCTTGCGCCCGAGCGCCTTTTCGGTAACGACAGCAAAATGATCGAATTTTTAAAGGGATTGAATGTTTCCCTTATCGCTATCGACGAAGCGCATTGCATTTCTGCCTGGGGCCACGATTTCCGCCCCGAATATCTGGCGCTGGCACAATTGAAAGAAGAATTTCCGCAGGTACCGGTCATTGCGCTTACCGCCACTGCCGATAAGCTCACCAAAAAGGATATTCTTGAAAAACTGAACCTGAAGAATCCGGCCGTTTTTGTATCGTCGTTCAACAGGGAGAATATTACTTACACCATCGTTCCGAAGAAAAAGAGCTTTAACCAGCTGCTTGCATTTTTAAATGAGCGGCGCGAGGAATCAGGTATTATTTATTGCCTGTCGCGGAAATCTACAGAAGAGCTGGCTGCCGAATTGAAGGATGCAGGCTTTTCGGCAGAGGCTTATCATGCCGGTTTGAACAACGATGTAAAAGCCCGAACGCAGGAGGCTTTCCTTCGCGACGATGTACGCATTATTGTGGCTACCATTGCCTTTGGTATGGGCATCAATAAATCCAACGTGCGCTACGTGGTGCATATAGATCTGCCCAAAAACATTGAAGGTTATTACCAGGAAACCGGCCGCGCCGGGCGCGACGGACTACCGTCTGATGCCCTGCTGCTTTTCTCCGTCGGCGATGCGGTGATGCTGAAGAAATTCGCCACCCTGGAAAATAACCCCGAGCAAAGCCGCATCATGCTGAAAAAGCTCGACGACATGGTGCGCTATTGCCAGGTGCAGGCCTGTCGCCGACAATATTTACTGAAATATTTTGATGAAGATTTCCCGCCGAATTGCGGCTCCTGCGATTTCTGTTTGACCGAATTTAAACGGTTCGATGCCACGCTCATCGCACAAAAAGCACTGTCTGCTGTGGCCCGGTTGAAAGAACGCTTCGGCGCCAACTACGTGATCGACGTGCTACGCGGATCGAAAAATCAAAACATGCGGGAAGAACACAAGCAGCTCAAAACCTACGGTATCGGTGCCGACATCAGCAAGGCCGACTGGCAGCGTTACCTGCGCGAACTAACCACGCTCGGCTACCTTGAATCCACCGACGATATTTACCCGGTTCTAAAACTCACCCCCAAAAGCGAGGCTGTTTTAAAAGGTCTGGAAAAGGTTGAACTGATAGAATCGCAAACCACCGAAGAACACCACGCAGTTGACTTGCCGCAATTTGAAGCACCCTTATTGAACGAGTTAAGAGGCCTCCGCAGCGACATTGCCCGCCATGAAAATGTGCCGCCGTATATTATCCTGTCTGACGCGGGTTTGCAGGAAATGGCTACCTATCTGCCGCAAAGTTTGGATGAACTAAGGTTGATCTCCGGCTTCGGCGATGTAAAACTGGCGCGCTATGGCCGCGAGTTTTTAGCACCGATCAAAAATTACAGCGCGGCAAATGGACTATCATCCAAGATCAGCCTTAAAACACCTAAGCGCGAACGAAAGGCTAAGACTGCAGCAAATGCCTCAAAAAGACCTTCAGATACCGCACAGGAAAGCTTTACTTTATACCGGGCCGGGAAACCTGTACACGAAATTGCTGCTTTAAGAAACCTCGCCACAACCACTATCGAAGGTCACCTTGCCCTTTACATTTACAAAGGCGAAATGAGCGTGCATGAAATAGTCGGCGAAGGGAAATTACCGGTGATAAAAGATGCGGTGGAAAGTTATGGGGCCGAAAAACTTGGCCCGCTAAAGGAGATCCTGGGCGACGACTACAGCTACGGCGAGATCAAAGCCGTGATAGCCTGGATGAGGAAGAACGGCGACATCAGTTAAATAGCCGCGGTTCTTCTCAAATTACTCCTGCGGTACGCGGCCTTTTATGGTATCCAGGTTTTCGTTCAGGGCCTCTCTAAGGTCAATATCGTTCTGGAATTCAAAAAGGGCGCTTTGCAGGCGCATCCTGTCGTTACCATCCAAAGTTGGCAGCGCAGCAATTATTTCGTCAATGTTTAAAGCAGTCGGACTTGTATGCATACCTCGAAAGTACGGCAATTCTTCTTATTTAAAAATTAAGCGCAGGTTATATTTTCCAACATATTAACATAGTATTCAAGCCTGCTCGCTTTGTCGTCCTTCACTACGTTCAGGATGGTAAATTGCCGCAAAGTAAACAACCCCCACCTAAGGTGGGGGCTTTATACTAACCCCTGAAAGGGGTGTTTGTCAGAATAATTTTAAATCAGTTGTGCCGTCTTCTTTCCGCTCTTCTGTTTCCTGATATTTTACATAGTTCTTTATCCGTTC
>DATCQV010000107.1:0-9295 GCA_036569325.1 Mucilaginibacter sp.
CAAAACCATAGAATTAAATAAACTTGCAGAGACCTTTATCCGTGACAACGGAGGGGTCCCTGCATTTTTAAATTATCACGGTTTCCCTTATTCATTGTGCATTTCCCCTAATGATCAGGTTGTTCACGGTTTCCCCGGCGAACGCGTGCTGGTTGATGGTGATATGGTGTCGGTTGATTGTGGCGTGACTTTGAATAAATATGTCGGCGATTCTGCTTTTACCTTTGCCATTGGCGAAGTGAGCGAAGAGGTTAAGAAACTGATGCGCGTTACCCGCGAATGCCTCGACCTCGGTGTTGAAAAGGCAGTTGCAGGGATGCGTATCGGCGATATAGGCTACGCAGTGCAGGAGCATGCCGAAAAGCACGGCTACGGAGTAGTTAAAGAACTGGTTGGCCACGGCGTTGGTTTGCAATTGCACGAAAAGCCGGAAGTGCCTAACTACGGCAAACGCGGATCGGGCACCAAGTTGGAAGAAGGCATGGTGATTGCCATTGAGCCGATGATCAACGCGGGCAAGGCAAGGGTGAAGTTTTGGGACGATGGATGGACCGTATCTACAACAGACGGCAAGCCTTCAGCTCATTATGAGCATACGGTTGCCATTAAAAAAGGAAAACCCGATATTCTTTCAACTTTTTCTTTTGTAGACGAAGTTTTAAAAGAAAAAAATAATAATTAAAATATTTTTATTAATTTTGCATCCCGGTTTTACGGGCGGATAATTAAGTAATAATCAGTAAAATATGGCGAAACAATCATCGATTGAACAAGACGGAACAATTCGGGAGGCATTATCTAATGCGATGTTCAGGGTTGAACTGGAAAATGGTCATGAGATTATTGCACATATATCCGGCAAAATGCGTATGCACTACATCAAAATTTTACCTGGCGACAGGGTTAAACTGGAGATGAGCCCATACGATTTAACAAAGGGTAGAATAACGTACCGATATAAATAACAGCAGAGATGAAAGTTAGAGCATCCATTAAAAAACGCAGCGCTGATTGCAAGATCATCCGTCGTGGCGGGAAACTTTATGTGATCAACAAAAAGAACCCGAAGTTTAAACAGCGTCAGGGATAATTAAAAAATTGTGATACACTGTACAACGGTGGCCCGCCGTTCGGTTATCATTTACAACACAAACAAAAAATATGGCAAGGATTTCAGGTATAGATTTACCGAAGAACAAAAGAGGTGAGATTGGACTTACCTACATTTACGGCATAGGCCGTTCAACTGCTCAGCGCATTTTAACTGAAGCAGGTATCGATTTCAGCGTTAAGGTACAGGATTGGAATGACGAGCAATTGGCGACCATCCGTGGTATTATCAACGATCAGATCAAAGTTGAAGGCGCACTGCGTTCAGAAGTTCAACTGAACATCAAACGTTTAATGGATATAGGTTGCTACCGTGGTACCCGTCACCGTAAAGGATTACCTCTGCGTGGCCAGCGTACCAAAAACAACTCACGTACCCGTAAAGGTAAACGTAAGACTGTTGCTAACAAGAAAAAAGCTACTAAATAGTAAGTGATTAGTGATTGAAGACCAGAGGTTAGTAATAACACTGGTTAAAGATCATTAGGAATACCTGATTATTTAACTTATTAATGAGTCCGGATTATTCGCTAATTCAGTAATTCATTAATGCAATAATTAAAGAAAAATGGCTAAGACCAAAAAAGTTACCAAAAAGCGTATTGTAATTGTTGAGCCTGTTGGCGAAGCACACATCAACGCTACCTTCAATAACATCATCATTACCCTAACCAACAAAAGCGGCCAGGCTATTTCATGGTCGTCTGCAGGTAAAATGGGTTTCAAAGGTTCAAAAAAGAACACACCTTACGCTGCTTCACAAGCTGCTGCCGATTGCGGTAAAGTTGCTTATGACTTAGGTATGCGTAAAGCCGAAGTTTTTGTGAAAGGCCCGGGTGCTGGTCGTGAATCAGCTATCCGTACTTTGCAAACTGCAGGTATTGAGGTAACTACCATAAAAGATATCACCCCGCTTCCGCACAACGGTTGCCGTCCTTCAAAAAGGAGAAGAGTTTAATTAATTATATTTTTTTAAAGCTAAGAGTCGCCGGCTGCGGGCCGGTTGATACTTTAAAAACCACAAACAAATGGCAAGATACACAGGACCAAAGTCCAAAATTGCACGCCGTTTCCGCGAAGCCATCTTCGGTCCGGATAAAGCGTTAGAGAGAAAGAACTATCCTCCGGGCATGCACGGTGCTTCGAAAAGAAGAGGAAAACAATCTGAGTATTCAACTCAGCTGATGGAGAAACAAAAGGTAAAATACACTTACGGTGTATTAGAGCGTCAGTTCGAAAACCTGTTTCACCGCGCTTCGGCTAAAGAAGGTATCACCGGTGAAAACCTGCTGAAATTTTTGGAGGCCCGTTTGGATAACGCGGTTTTCCGTTTGGGAATTGCGCCAACCCGTTCAGGTGCCCGTCAGCTGGTAGGTCACAAACACATTACCGTTAACGGCGAAGTGGTAAATATTCCATCATATTCGGTACGTCCAGGTGATGTGATCGCAGTACGCGAAAAATCAAAATCGCTTGAAGCCATCAGCACTTCGGTAGCTGGCCGTAAAATTAACAAGCACAGCTGGTTAGAATGGGATGCTGCTAATTTAACAGGCAAATTCCTGAACTATCCAAACCGCGATGAGATTCCTGAAAACATCAAGGAAAACCTGATCGTCGAGTTGTACTCGAAATAAGATTTGAGATATTAGATATGAGATTTGAGAATTTTCAGGTCTCATATTTGATTTTCATATATGTAAGAAAACAAATTAAGAGTTTAGATGGCAGAGGATGAGAAAGGGGACTAAAGTCTCACGTCTCATATCTCACATCTCAAATCTATTAAAAACAATTAACAAAGGATATAAATGGCAATTTTAGCATTTCAAAAACCAGACAAGGTTATCATGCAGAAATCGACTGATTTTGATGGTACGTTTGAGTTTCGTCCGTTAGAACCAGGCTTCGGTGTAACCATTGGTAATGCTCTGCGTCGTATCTTACTTTCATCATTGGAAGGTTTTGCAATCACATCTGTTCGTTTTTCGGGTGTGATGCACGAATTTTCAACTATAAAAGGCGTTGTTGAAGACGTTACCGAAATCATCCTTAACCTTAAACAGGTTAGGTTTAAGAAAACCGGGGAGTCGGGCGATAACGAAAAGATATTTGTTATCATTAATGGTCAGGATGCTTTCAAAGCTGGTGACATCACCAAGTTTTCAAACAACTTTACCGTTTTAAATCCTGACCTTGTTATCTGTAACATGGATTCTTCGGTAACCCTCGAGATCGAGCTTACTGTAAATAAAGGCCGTGGCTACGTTGCAAGCGAGGAAAATAAAAACCCTGATGCTAACGTAGGTGTTATCGCGATCGACTCGATCTACACACCTATCAAAAACGTTAAGTACACCATCGAGAACTATCGTGTGGAGCAAAAAACAGACTATGAAAAATTAGTACTGGATATTACTACCGATGGCTCGATCCACCCTGAAGAAGCATTAAAAGAGGCTGCTAAGATCCTGATCCAGCACTTCATGCTGTTCAGCGATGAGAACATGATGCTGGAAGCCCAGGCTAAAGAAGAAACCAAAGAAGTTGACGAAGAGATCCTGCACATGCGCAAGATCCTGAAAACCGAACTGGTTGACCTTGACCTTTCTGTACGTGCCCTGAACTGCCTTAAAGCTGCCGACATCCGCAGCCTGGCCGACCTGGTATCATACGACGTAGCAGATATGTTGAAGTTCAGAAACTTTGGTAAAAAGTCGTTAACTGAAATTCAGGACCTGGTTAAATCCAAAGGCTTATCTTTTGGTATGAACCTGTCGAAATTCAAGTTAGACGAAGAATAATTAAAAGAACCAGAAGCCAAGAGCCAAGAATCAAGACAAAAAGATAGGGAAGTTCTATCTTGGTTCTTGACTCTTGGTTCTTGATTCTAAAATAACCCGGCATAATTCCGAGGCTTGAGTAAAATCGCCGACGGTATGCACGTGCCACAACAAAAAACAAAATGAGACACGGTAAAAAAGTAAACCACTTAGGCCGCACAGACAGCCATCGCAAAGCGATGTTAAGCAACATGGCCACTTCGCTTATCCTGCATAAGCGCATCACTACTACATTAGCAAAAGCAAAAGCATTACGTGGTTTTGTTGAGCCGATCCTTACAAAATCAAAAAACGATACTACACACTCACGTCGTGTTGTGTTCAGCTACCTTCAGGATAAAGATGCGGTAAGCATCCTGTTCCGCGAGATCGCTGAAAAGATCGCTAACCGCCCGGGTGGCTATACCCGTATCATCAAAATGGAAAACCGTTTAGGTGACAATGCTGAAATGGCCCTGATCGAATTAGTTGACTACAACACAGTTTACGGTGCTGATTCAGCTAAAGCTGAGAAGAAATCAACCCGTCGTCGTGGTGGTTCCGGTAAAGCTAAAACTGCTGCTGCTCCTGCTGCTAAAGCCGAAGAAGCTGTAGTTGTTGAAGAACCAAAAGCAGAAACTCCTGTAGAAGCCGCTCCTGGAGCTGAAGCAGAAGTAACTCCGGCTGTTGAAGAAGCACCTGAAGCTCCTGAAACAAACGAGGAGAATGCTGAAAAAGGCGAATAATTTTAAATCCAAATAAATCTAATTATTAAGGAAATGCCCCGCTGCAAAGCAGGGCTTCTTTGTTTTTATGCTCCGCATTAAATCCGGATGGCCATAACGCAACAAAGGCATCCTTCCGAATGCCTTTGCCTTATTCTATATTGAGTAAAAATTTTTATTCCAAAGTGATCTGCCTCCTTATGCTTTCCTCGAGCGAGATAAATGTTTCTGTACGCTGTATGCCTTTTACGCCTTGGATCTGCTCGTTCAAAACCTCGCGCAGGTGCGTTGTGTCATGACAAACTATTTTTGCAAAGATGCTGTAACTGCCTGTGGTATAATGCAGTTCAACGATCTCTTTAACGGTTTTAAGCTGTTTTACCGCCTCGTTATATTGCGAGCCTTTTTCGAGGAAAATGCCCAGGAAGGCGGTAATATCGTACCCTAATTTCTGCGGATCTACCTCTAAACTGGCGCCTTTTATCACACCCATCTCCTCCAGTTTTTTCATCCTCACGTGTATCGTTCCGCCGGAAACGATCAATTCCTTTGCTATCTCGGTGTAGGGAGTAGTAGCATTCTTCATTAATATAGATAAAATCTGAATATCGAGATTATCAATTTCTAAATTTTGGGCTTTTCTGTGGGACATAAATTTGGAATTCTTTATTAATATACAAGAATAATTAAAATCTGATAAAAATAAAAATATTTCATTGAAATATTTGCAACAAATTGAATGGTCTGTTAGATTTGTAATAAGCAACTGACAATTGCAGGACGTTCTTTTCTTTAAAAAACAATGTTGGGTGGTGAAATTTTAGGCAGACACACCTCCTTGTCCCGGTGGCGGAGATTATGGAAAACCCGAAGCGGGCTAACCACTCTGTGAAGGTTCGAGTCCTTCCCCAACAGCTATTCTTAAGTGGAAAGTTAAAATTGAAAAGTCAAAAAAGCGACTTGAAGTTTTTGAATTTTGACTTTAAACTTTTGAATTAACAGAATGTAGGATGGTGAAATTTTTGGCAGACACACCTCCTTGTCGCGGTGGCGGAGAAATTGGGAAACTTTTAGCAATAAAAATAACCACTCCGTGAAGGTTCGACTCCTTCTCCTACAGCTCTTCTCATAATTTAGGTTTATAATTGGTTTAGCAAAAGCTCCTGCCCATCAGGGGCTTTGCTTATATGTGAGAAGTCCGGAAGTCAGTAAAGTCCTGAAGACCGAAAGTCAGTAAAGTCCAAAAAAGTTTTTGAGTTTTGGTGGAGGAGATGATTTTAAATCGTCCGGATGTTCTCGCTTTCTTAACTTATAACTTGCCAAACTTTTTCTAACTTCCGTCTTTCGGTTTTTACTGACTTTCCCGACTTTCGGACTCAATCATGACATTATTCTTTCCCCGTTTTAGTAGCTTTGCGATACCATGAATATCACCCGCGAACAAGTTTTAGAAGCCCTTGGCAACGTTGAAGAACCCGATCTGAAAAAGGATCTTGTGACCCTCAACATGATCCAGGACTTACAGATAGATGGTAACCGTGTCAGCTTTTCGGTAGTGCTTACCACGCCGGCCTGCCCGCTGAAAGCCATGATTGAAAATGCATGCCGCAATGCTATTCTGCATTTTGTAAGCAAGGAAGCCGATATTCATATCAATATGACCTCGCGCGTAACCTCGCAAAAAAATACTGGTGTACCCGGCGTAAAAAATATCATAGCTGTGGCATCGGGCAAGGGTGGTGTAGGCAAATCAACAGTGGCGGTGAACCTGGCGTTGGGGCTTTCCAAAACCGGGGCTAAAGTTGGGTTGATAGATGCCGATATTTATGGCCCTTCCATTCCTATTATGTTCGGGCTGGAAAATGCGCGCCCGCAAGCCAGCGAGGTTAATGGCAAAACCCGTATTGAGCCGATTGAGAAATACGGGCTTAAATTATTGTCTATTGGTTTCTTTACAGATCCAAATCAGCCTGTGCCCTGGCGCGGACCAATGGTATCAACCGCCGTTAAACAATTATTCAATGATGCCGACTGGGGCGAACTGGATTACCTGATAATAGACCTTCCTCCCGGTACCGGCGATATTCATATCACCGTAACGCAAACCTTCCCGGTAACAGGTGCTGTAATTGTCACCACACCGCAAAACGTGGCCCTGGCCGATGCCAAAAAGGGAATAGGTATGTTTATGATGCCGGCTATCAACGTGCCAATATTGGGCGTTGTTGAAAATATGGCCTACTTTACCCCGGCTGAATTGCCCGAAAACAGATATTATATTTTTGGCCAGGGGGGCGGCAAAAAGCTGGCAGCACAATTGGCTGTTCCTTTTTTAGGTGAAATACCATTAATAAAAGGCATAAGCGACAGCGGCGATGCAGGTAAACCTGTTGTTTTGGACGAAGAGAGCCCGATGGCAGCGGCATTTACCAATATGGCGCAAAGCGTGGCCCAGCAGGTGGCAATCAGCAATGCAAAGGCACTGGAAAAAACGGTCGCTCAATAATTTGGGGCTGAAGCCCTTTTTATTGTGAATTTTTATCCGTTGGCTAAAGTCAACGGCAATATCGGGAGCATTAATCATTGTCGTCCCTTTTAAGGGATGGATAAAAGAGGGCGGCATACACACAAATAAAAATTATTTAATAACTTTACTTTATAAATTAATAGAAATGAGTTTATTAAATCAGGTGGAGGAAGCGCTCGATACGATCAGACCGTATCTGGAAGCTGATGGGGGGAATGTTTCGGTCGATGAGATCACTCCTGAAAATGTGGTTAAGCTTAAATTGCTCGGCTCATGCGGCTCGTGCCCAATGAGTATCATGACACTGAAGGCCGGTATAGAACAGGCCATCAAGAAAGCCGTGCCTGAAGTAACAGCTGTTGAGGCCATCAACCTCACCGATATTGACGATCCTAATGCGGTACTGCCCGAAAACCTCAGGTAGTTTGTTAAGTTTTGTTAAAATGTAGTGCTGCTTGCCGCAATAAATTATTTTTGTTGAACGTTTGAAACTTTTTGTAAAAACATCCTGTAAAACGTTAAAACAGGTACCCCTATAAATGAAGAAGTTATTCGGCCTTCTTTTCTTTTTAACTATCGCATTTGCAGCAAGCGCTCAAAAGCAGGAACAGCCTATTGTACAGTTTACCGGTATTGTGCACAATGCCGACAGTGTGAGCGTGATCGTTCCATACGTAAGTATTGTAAATGCCACCAACCCGAGCCAGGTAAATATTTCCAACTATAAAGGTTATTTCTCGTTCCCGGTTCACGAGCGCGATACCATCCGTTTTTCATGTGTAGGCTATGCATCTGTAACGATCGTTATCCCGGCCAACGTTACCAACAAGAGCTATACCGCCCAGGTGATGTTAAAACCACAGATCATTAACCTGCCTATATTTAAAGTATTCCCATGGGCCACCACAGAAGAGTTCAGAAAGGATTTTATCACGATGAAGATAGCTGATGATGATTTGGCCATTGCGCAGAAGAACCTGAGCCGCTCGTCAATCCTATCCTTACAGCGCACCTTACCGCGTGATGGCAGCGAAATGAACGGTTTCCAGGATTTTCACAACAGCGTGCTCAACTCACACTCCATTACCAATCCGCTGCTTAATCCATTCAATTGGGGTAGTTTGATCAAAGAGATCTCCGAAGGCGATAAAAGCCGCCAGCCAAGCAATTAAGTTTTAAGATAACTACTTTGTTACCATTTCTATTTCCCGGTGACTTAGCGTCTCTCAGAATAAATGTTCCGAAAAAAAGCTTCAACAAATAATAACCCGTTATTACCTGTTGAAGCTGATCTGAAGACAATGACAGAACAAATTAAGCCTCTTTCTTTAGTTCGAATGTCAGCAAACCGTCTTCGTCCTTTTTAACCTGTTCAAACCTGCATTTTTCCAGAATACGTATAGACGGCAGATTGTCGGAATAGGTATGAACAATAATGGATCTTACTCCCGGCTGCGCAAAAGCCCAGTTGCTTAATAGCTGCAGGCCTTCGGTGGCGTAACCTTTGCCCTGGTGATTTTCTTCTATCATATAGCCGGTTTCAGCCTCGCCGTGTTCATTCGGTTCACCGTTGAAACCCATGCCGCCGATGGAGATATTTTCGCTTTTCAGCACGATCTCCCAATCAGTGTACCAAAGGAACTTATCAGGGTGCGCGAGGGTTTTAGGCAGCCAGAAATTGATCATGGCATCGTCTATCTCTTTTTGATAAAAGCCGGGCACCTGCCAGTTAGATATGTTCAGGCCCAGTTCTTTTTCCATGGCGGGCCGGTTTGTATGCATCAGCTGCAGCAAATTGTGTGTTAACGGTATCATTTTCAACCGTTCAGATTCGATAAAAAACATTTGATTTTTGAATTAGATAACAATAAAAGTCCTGTTCAATTTTTTGATTGAAGGTTGGTTAGCCGTTTGGTGCAGGCTAATTGTTATGCAATTCCAGGCAGGTTCATCTGCCCGTTTGTTGTATAGAGTAACAGCGGCGGTAATTTTTTACCAAAATAACTATTTAGCGTCAATTATTTGCAGGTGAGGTCAATAATTGGTGTTATCTGTATATTGTATATGAAATTAAATTATACATATAAATTTTGTTTTCCGGAATAAAGTTC
>DATCQV010000108.1:0-8304 GCA_036569325.1 Mucilaginibacter sp.
ATTTGCGTTCGCTAAAAAAGCACATTTTAATACGATGAGAGAAATACAATTCAGAGAAGCGCTGCGTGAGGCAATGTCCGAAGAAATGCGCAAGGATGAGAATATATACCTGATGGGTGAAGAGGTTGCCGAATACAATGGTGCCTATAAAGTAAGCCAGGGCATGCTTGACGAATTTGGCGCAAAACGCGTTATCGATACGCCTATCTCTGAAGGCGGTTTCGCGGGTATTGGCATCGGTTCGGCAATGAACGGCCTGCGCCCTATCGTTGAATTCATGACCTTTAACTTCTCGCTGGTAGCTATCGACCAGATCATCAACGGCGCTGCCAAGATCATGTCGATGAGCGGCGGTCAGTTTTCGGTTCCTATCGTTTTCCGCGGTCCAACCGGTAACGCAGGTATGCTAAGTTCGCAGCACAGCCAGTGCTTCGAAAGCTGGTATGCCAATTGCCCGGGTCTGAAAGTGGTTGTTCCATCAAACCCTTACGACGCGAAAGGTCTGTTAAAATCAGCCATCCTTGATCCCGATCCGGTTATTTTCATGGAGTCGGAATTGATGTACGGCGATAAAGGTGAAGTTCCTGAAGAAACTTACTATATCGAATTAGGCAAAGCCAAAGTAATAAAAGAAGGTGCCGACGTAACATTGGTAGGCTTCGGTAAGATCATGAAAGTGGTGATCGCTGCTGCTGCCGAGCTTGAAAAAGAAGGCATCCACGCCGAAGTGATCGACCTGCGTACCGTACGCCCTATCGATTATGATACCGTTATCGCTTCGGTAAAGAAAACCAACCGTTTGGTGCTGGTTGAAGAAAGCTGGCCTTTGGGTTCTATTGCTACCGAAGTTGCCTTCAAAGTACAAAAAGATGCGTTCGACTATTTAGACGCGCCGGTACTGCGCATTATGGGCGGCGATGTTCCGCTTCCTTATGCACCAACCCTCATCCAGGAATATCTTCCAAATCCTGAGCGCGTGATCAAAGCCGTTAAGGAAGTGATGTACGTTACTAAGTAAGTTGAATGGTTGACCAGGTGAGTGGTTGATTAAGTTGAACAAACTAACTTTATCAACTCAATCTAACTTAATCAACTTAAAATATTAAGGCCCGCTATAAAAATGGCGGGCTTTTTTTATTTACTTTGATTTATTAAAATTACGCTATGAAAAACTTTGCCCTGAAAAACATTTACAAGAGATCATTTTTAATTGCCGCTTTACTTTATTGTACCGCTGTTTTAGCCCATGCACAGGCACCAGCCAAGCCGAAAGCAAAACCTGCCAGTGCTACTAAAGCTCCTGCAAAGACCAAGGCAGCAGCCACCGATACCACAACCAAAACAACCGCCGCCGCTGCTGCACCCGCTGTGGCTGCAACACCCAAAACGACTGCGGGCATCCTTGAAACTTTTTTCAAGAAATATAAAGACGATGGCACGGCTGCTGCTATCGATTACCTGTTCGGCACTAATAAGTATTTCACCAACACCGCCGGCATTACCCAGCTGAAATCGAAACTCGATTCACTGCGCCAGGGAATAGGCAGCTATTTAGGCAGAGATCTTATTTCGCAACGGCAGGCTTCAAACAGTTTAGTATCTTACAGCTACCTGGTAAAGCATGAAATTCAGCCTATCCGGTTCACATTCATGTTCTACAAGGCACAAAACGAATGGGCGCTGTACCGCTTTAAATATGACGACCAGATGGATGCAGAACTGGAAGAAGCCGGCAAGATCAACTCAAAGCATCCGTAACAATCCGTTAGGTTCTGCTTCTAATTGAAATAAACTTTATCTTACGAAGAAATAATCTTATGGTTCAAGGCGATAAAAAGAAAGTTGTAATGCCGATAGTCACCAGCATGGCAATGCTGGCGTTGAGTATAAGCGCGCTGATTAAAGGAATTGACAAGCACGAAACCTGGCGCATTGTATTGGCATCTGTTAGCGGATTGATCTTTATCGCGATGGGCTTAGTAACTGCATTTGCCTTGTACCGGACTAAAAAGACAGTTGAAACAAATGATTCCAATGAATAAAAACCAGTCAGTCATATTTTACATCACATTTATATCGGTGCTGGTTATCAATATTACCGCGCTTTTAAAGGGCATTAAGCAGCATGAAACTTGGCTGATTGTTGTGGGGGCGATAGGAATGGTATTAATGGCTATTCCCGGAATGATCAGATTGTCGAAATTAAGAAAACGAGAAATCTCTGAATAGGATTGACAGCGGCGTTTGCAGATAAGGAACTCTTATTAGAGTGATAGTTAAAAGCAGTCGGGTTATTTCACCAAACGTTCCTTCGGAACGTGAACACGATGAAATAATTCCTACCCACCAACATCCCTAAGGGATAAGAAAATTGGGTTCGTTCCATCGGAACGATTGGTGGATAGAAAAAACCGGCCGTCAAATTACGTTCCATCGGAACGTTTGGTAACTTATGCTCTTTATCGGCTATAGTTTTTATTGTCTTCGAGCTATTTTGATATTTGATTTAACTCGACACCCGCTTTTGATCTTCATCTGTCATTTGTCTGTTATCGAAATAAAAATCAACGCTTAGTGGCTCTTTTATTAATCCCATAATTTCATTTTCTAAAAAACTACAGACCTCAATTAAATATAGCAAATAATTTCTATTCCCTGTTGATAACCTCCCCTTGAAATTACCCTTAATTCTGCCCAACTTCGCAGTCCATTTTTGATTATGAATACGCATTATAAAAAGATAGCCGCCGAGCTTGGCGTTGCCGATAAGCAGGTAAGCGCCGCTGTTGAATTGCTTGATGAAGGCGCTACCGTTCCCTTTATTTCCCGCTACCGTAAAGAGGTTACCGGTAGTTTAGACGAGGTGCAGGTAGCCGCAGTGCGCGACCGGATCCAGCAACTGCGCGACCTGGATAAACGCCGCGAGGCTATCCTGAAATCGCTTACCGAAATGGGCAAGTTAACACCCGAACTGGAAGCGAAGATCAACGAAGCTGAAACAATGGTAGTGCTGGAAGATATATATCTACCCTACCGCCCGAAACGTAAGACCCGCGCCACCACTGCCCGCGAAAAAGGACTGCAACCGCTTGCCGATCTGTTATTAGAGCAAAAGCGTATTGATATAGAAGACGAAGCCGCTAAATTTATCGATGAAGAAAAAGGCGTGAAAAGTTTTGAAGAGGCCCTGGCCGGCGCACGCGATATCATTGCCGAAACCATCAGCGAAAATGCCGAAGTGCGTACCCGTATGCGCAGCCTGTTTATCGAGAAAGGTACCTTCCAGTCAAAAGTTGTTGAGGGCAAGGAAGAAGCAGGCATTAAATACAAAGACTATTTCGATTGGTCGGAACCGGTTAAAACCGCGCCTTCGCACCGCGTGCTGGCCATGCGCCGCGGCGAAAAGGAAGAGATTTTATGGCTCGACCTGAAGCCTGAAGAAGATGAAGCGATCACCCTTTTGGAAGATGCATTCGTAACAGGTAACAACGCCAGCGCCGACCAGGTTAAACAAGCCATTGCCGATGGTTACAAACGCCTGCTCAAACCATCGATGGAAACAGAGGTGCGTTTATTTACCAAAAAGACGGCCGACGAAGAAGCCATCCGTGTATTTGCCGAGAACGCTCGCCAGTTATTGCTGAGCGCGCCACTTGGCCAGAAACGCACCATGGCGATAGATCCCGGTTTCCGTACCGGCTGCAAATTGGTTTGCCTGGACGAACAAGGTAAGCTGTTGGAATATACCGCGATCTTCCCGCATACCGGTGCAGGTCAGGCTAAAGAAGCAGAGAAAACAGTAGAATTCCTGTTCAAAAAATATAACATCGAAGCCATAGCAATTGGTAATGGAACCGCAGGCCGTGAAACCGAGGTATTTGTGCGTGCACTCAATTTACCAGGCGCAGCCATTGTGATGGTGAACGAAAGCGGTGCGTCGATCTATTCAGCATCGGAAGTGGCGCGTGAGGAATTTCCGGATAAGGACGTTACGGTACGTGGCGCAGTATCCATCGGCCGCCGTTTGATGGACCCGCTGGCCGAACTGGTAAAGATCGATCCAAAATCTATCGGCGTAGGCCAATACCAGCACGATGTGGACCAAAACAAATTACAAACCTCGCTGGATGACACGGTGATCAGTTGCGTAAACGCCGTGGGCGTGGAACTGAATACCGCTTCGAAACAAATTCTGGCCTACGTATCAGGCCTCGGGCCACAACTGGCGCAGAACATTGTTGCCTATCGCGACGCAAATGGTGCCTTTAAACGCCGCGACGAATTAAAAAAGGTGCCTCGTTTAGGTGATAAGGCTTTCGAACAGGCAGCAGGCTTCCTCCGCATTCGCGGGGCCGAAGATCCTTTGGATACCAGCGGTGTTCACCCGGAACGCTACTCACTGGTTCAGCAGATGGCAAACGACCTTAAATGCTCGGTAAAAGACCTGATGACCGACGATAAGCTGCGCAAGAGCATCCCACTGCAAAAATATATTTCTGATGATGCGGGCCTGCCTACGTTAAACGATATTATGGCCGAACTGGCTAAACCCGGCCGCGACCCGCGCGAGCAATTTGAGGCTTTCAGCTTCACCGAGGGTGTTAATGCCATTACCGACCTTAAAATTGGCATGAAACTGCCGGGCATTGTTACCAACATTACCAACTTCGGCGCCTTTGTTGATATCGGCGTTCACCAGGATGGTTTGGTACATTTAAGCCAGATCACCAACCGTTTCATCAAAGACGCGAATGAGATCCTAAAAGTACAGCAGCGTGTTGAAGTTACGGTTACCGAGGTAGATGTAAACCGCAAGCGTATTTCACTCTCAATGAAGGAAAATGAGCCAAAGCCTGCACAGCAACAGCAACGCCGGGAGCATGGTGGTAATAACAATCAGCAGCGTAATTTCCAAAAGCCGGCTCAAAACAAAAGGCAGGAACCGGAAACAGATATGGCTTTGAAACTGGCAGCCTTGAAGGATCGGTTTAAATAAGGCTTTACTTAATCATCCCCACGCGTCATTGCGAGGTACGAAGCAATCTCTACACAGGATATTACCGCTATTGCGTAGTTCAGAGATTGCTTCGTACCTCGCAATGACGCGCTAAGTAGTTGATTCGTGGATGCTTGTTTGGAGATTACCCGTCCAAAAGAAAAACAAAAAGCTCTTTAGGCCCATGCGCTCCTAATACCAATGTTTTCTCAATATCAGCGGTACGGCTCGGCCCGGTTACATTGCTGATCATCGATGGCAGGTTTGTGCCGTATTTTTCTTTGACGAGCTTTAAGCCATCCTTTACGTCGACAACCAATTGCGAGGTATAGGCCAGCACAATGTGCACCGGCGGATAAATGCTTAACCTGCGGCCGGCCATATTGCCATTTGAAAGCAAAATACTGCCGTTACGGGCAATCAGGGCTTCGCAAAGGGTAAAGCCGACATCGGCTTGTTCAAAGTCTTTATCGGTTTCGTAGTAGGGATATTCAAAGCGGGTAAGCACTTCCTGCAGAGCAGGTTCCCAGCAATATATCTTGCGCCAGTTACGCGCTTCGGCCAGCTCAAGTAAATTCTCAATAAATTGTACCTCGTCTTCACAAAAAACAAACTGGCCCGATATGGCGGTGAATTGTTCGGCAAACATTACCTCGGGCAGTTCTTCGGCAGGGGGATAATGGGGCAGGTCTTCCAGGTTGGGGTATGGGTTGTCCCTTTTCTCTAAAAGTGCTTTGCGGATCTTTTTGAGCAGCTTTTCCTTGGATGTAGTAATGTCCCTCATGTAGTAGCTTAAAGCTTAAAGCAAAAAGTCCAAAGCGGAGGGAGCTAACAGCTTTCGGCTTTGGACTTTTAGCTTTCAGCTAAATTATTATTCTTTCGTAATTTCCTTTTCTTCAGGGTTCCTGTTGAAGGTACCTGAATGATCGGCTACGCCTTCCGGAACCAATGCAGATGCAGCAGGCTCCTGGTCAGCTTCCGGACCGTTCACAAACTCATCATAAGTGGTACGGTTCTCAAACGGGCGCTTACCTAAGATCTCTTCCAGATCGCTTTGGAAAAGGATCTCTTTTTCCAGCAGCTTGTCGGCCAGTTTGATCAGACCTTCGCGCTTATCCATCAATAGCTTTTTAGTCATTTCGTAAACTTCGTTTATCTGGTTACGAACTTCCTGATCTATCAGCTCTGATGTTTTTTCTGAATATGGCTTGTTAAACTGGTATTCGCCTTGGGTATCGTTGAACGAAACGTTACCCACCTTATCGTTCATACCATAAATGGTAACCATAGCATAAGCCAGTTTGGTAATGCGCTCCAAATCGTTCTGTGCGCCGGTCGAGATCTTACCGAAAGTGATATCCTCGGCTACACGGCCTCCCATCGTCATACACATACCGTCTATCAATTGCTCGGTAGTGTACAGGAATTGCTCCTTAGGCAGATACTGTGCATAACCCAACGCAGCCACACCGCGAGGTACTATAGACACCTTCACCAGCGGATCGGCATGTTCCAGGAACCAGCCTGCAATAGCGTGACCGGCCTCGTGATAAGCCACAATGCGTTTTTCCTCCGGAGAAATGATCTTGTTTTTCTTTTCCAAACCACCGATCACGCGGTCGATCGCATCCTGGAAATCCTGCATATCAACGGCCTCTTTGTTTTTACGGGCGGCAATAAGCGCGGCCTCGTTACAAACGTTCGCAATTTCGGCACCTGCAAAGCCAGGAGTTTGGGCCGACAATTTCTTGGCGTCGACACCTTCGGCCAGTTTAACCGGTTTCAGGTGCACTTTAAAGATCTGCTCACGACCGATCAGATCCGGTTTATCGATAGATACCTGGCGGTCGAAACGACCCGGACGAAGCAAGGCAGAATCCAGCACATCCGGACGGTTGGTGGCAGCAAGGATAATAATACCCGAATCGGTACCGAAACCATCCATTTCAACCAGCAACTGGTTCAGCGTATTTTCGCGCTCATCGTTACCGCCAACAATATTGTTTTTTCCACGGGCACGACCAATGGCGTCGATCTCATCGATAAATATGATACAAGGCGCTTTGTCTTTTGCCTGGCGGAACAGGTCACGCACACGTGATGCACCCACACCCACAAACATTTCCACAAAGTCGGAGCCCGAAAGGGAGAAGAAAGGCACCTGCGCTTCGCCTGCAACAGCCTTAGCCAGCAATGTCTTACCTGTACCAGGCGAACCGATTAACAGCGCACCCTTTGGTATCTTGCCACCCAGGTTAGTGTATTTTTTAGGGTTTTTCAGGAAATCTACAATTTCCATTACCTCCTGCTTGGCTTCTTCCAAACCGGCAACGTCATTAAACGTAACCGATACCTGGGCTTCCTTATCAAACAGTGTAGCTTTTGATTTACCAATGTTGAAGATCTGACCACCCGGGCCGCCGCCTGCACCACCGCTCATGCGGCGCATAATAAATAACCACACAGCAACCAGCAGCACCGCCATAATAATACACTGCACAAACCAGTTAGAAAGCAGACTTTCATGGCCCGGCTCAACGCTAACCGGAATATAATCGGCATCGGTATAGCCTGCAGCTTTTTCAGCGTTGGCTATCGATGTTTTGATGCCTTCATAGGTAGCATCGGTAAAGGTATATTGCGGGCCTTCTGTATTGCCCATGCTCAGCGTGCGCTGTTCTCTGCGGGCGTCCTGATACTGTGGCTTGTTAAGGCTTCCTTTTTTAATATAAACTTCGGCAACAAAAAGGTCGCCGCTGCGGTAAGCTACTACTTTCTCAACATCGCGCTGTTTCAGCATTTCCTCATTAAATCGCTGGAAAGTGATGGGGTTTGATGTGGTGGTATTTAATAACGTGGCAACAACCAGCAGCACTACAACTATAATGGCATAAAACCACATAATATTAGGCTTGGGCGGTTTTGGTGTTATTTTTTTATTCGGTATTTTCCTTATCGGTTTTGGATTTTCCAATTTATTATCTTTCATTTCTTTACAAACACAAACTTACAATCTTTTAATTTAATAATTTACGGTATGAAGATGACGCACCGCTGAGTGTATATGTTGCGAAAGCTTATGCGCTTTTGTACATTTTGATCTCGGCATCGCCCCAAAGGTCCTCCATTCCATAAAATTCACGTTTATCTGTCCTGAAAACGTGTATAACTACATCTATATAATCCAGCAGAATCCATTCCCCAAACTGAAGGCCTTCCTTACGGTAGGGTTCCTGCCCCGTGGCCTTAAAAATTTCTTCTTCTACGCTATTGGCTATTGCTTTTACCTGCGTGGCCGATTCGGCATG
>DATCQV010000109.1:0-3389 GCA_036569325.1 Mucilaginibacter sp.
TCAACAAATCATCTACAAAACAAAATATTCCTATAATTTTATCCTTGGTAAGCATCTGAGCATCCTTTAGTTGTGGTAAACCAAAGTTCTTACTTTTGATGCTTACTTCTTTTTTTTATAACCCGCAACTTGAGTTAATTACTATCATAATAAAACCCCAGTAACGCAAATCAGCACAAGTCCAATATGCAGAAGCTATTAAATCGGCTGCCCAGAGTTTAGGAGATAACAACATTGATGATCAAGTATTCAAAGATATGGCGTGGGCCGGTTTACAGGGCACTGATGCTTATTTAGCATTAGACGATGACGACCAAATGAGGATACAAAATAGTATACTAACAAAAGATTACCAAGCGGCTGTAATCCATAAACTATGAAAAGGGTATTTACATTTATTTTACTACTATTAGCCCTTAAAGCTTATTCTCAAAAAGGGTCCAAAACCGATTCGATATTTTTTTTAATTGATACCGCTAAAACTCTTATTAGCGACCGTATGTGGGATATTGATTCAACCTCTTCTTATAAAAACTATGTGATACAATGCCCATGCCTTAAGCTTAGCGGGATGCCTACTTTCTTTTATTCAATAAGTGAGAAAGAAGCGGACGGAAGACTTATTAATAAAAGCGAGTTAAAAGCCTTAAAACTTATCTCCCTCCCGTCCTTAATTCTCAAATCAAAACAGCTCTTGGATACCGAGATGATATCCCGTTCATTCTTTTTTATTGAACCACAAGGCCAAAAATACATAATGCGCAACGTTGCCTTAATTAACCCCGCAATCAAAATAACCTCGCCTCCGGATGTTGTCGAATCTAAACCAGATACCAGTGCTTTTGCAGGCAAAGGGCTAATAGCAGCAGACGCAAAAGACCTTGATAAGTATATCAATAAAACTGTTATTACATCTGGTAAAGTCGTAAATTTCAGGATAGTTGAAAAAGATAAATTAGAAACGTTATTAGTAGGGGCTGATTATCCTAACCAAGATTTTACTATTATCATCAAAGGTAAAAACCTTAGCAATTTTTATCCAATGACTGTTTATAAAGGACGACTGTTAAGAATAACGGGAAAAGTAACGGAATATATGGGCAGACCTGCCATAGAATTGAGCGACGAAAAACAGATGCAAGTCTTGCCGATAAAAAAATAGTTTTTCCCCTCTGGTCTGACTTACGCTAAACGCAGACCAGTTATACCAAAGCATCCCTAAAAATCCCTCCCCTCGCAACCAAATATTCCACATATTTGCTTAACGCAATTATGACCCGCAATATCTCCATCGATAATTTTCTCAAATTAAAAGAATGCATCCCGCTTATCGATGTGCGTACGCCTGCGGAGTTTGCGCAGGGGCATGTTCCAAATGCATTCAACATTCCTTTGTTCAATAACGAGGAAAGGGTAAAAGTTGGCACCACTTATAAGCAGGTGGGGCGCGAGGAGGCGATACTTTTAGGATTTGATCTAACCGGTTCTAAATGGTCGGGCTTTATTAAGGAGGCGCTGGTTATTGCACCCGGTAAAAAGATTGCCGTGCATTGCTGGCGGGGCGGCATGCGCAGCGGCGCTATGGCCTGGGCGCTCGATCTGTATGGTTTCGAAGTTTACCTGATCCAGGGCGGCTACAAAAAATACCGCAACTGGGTGCACCGACAATTTGAAGCCAACTATAACCTGGTGATCTTAGGCGGTATGACCGGCTCCGGCAAAACCCGGCTGTTGCATCAGCTGCAAACCAACGGCGAGCAGATCATCGATCTGGAACATTTGGCACAGCACCAGGGTTCCACCTACGGCACCATGAATAAAATGGTACAGCCCACACAGGAACAATTCGAAAACGACCTGTCTGACTGCCTGAAAAACCTTAACCCAAACCAACGGATTTGGGTGGAAGACGAAAGCCTCACCATCGGCAAGCGCTCCATCCCCAATGCTTTCTGGCACCAGATGCGGGCGGCAGCACTAATCGATATACAGGTTGATTTGGCACATCGCATTACATCATTGGCGGCAGAATACGGCTGCCTCGATAAGGATTTTTTGATCGAATGCACAGAGCGCATCCGCAAACGCCTCGGTCCCGAACAAACAAGGGACGCTATCACCGCCATCCGCGAAAACCGGATGGAAGACTTTGTACGGCTCGCCCTGGTTTATTACGATAAAACCTATCGCACCGGCTTATTAAAACGGGACACGGACAAAGTTTATCACCTGCCAATCGATCCGGCCGACATCTCGGCAAGCGCAAAACAACTGCTTAATTTCACCAAAACTATTACAACCGTTAACGCATAATGGATACCACCACCGTTAAACTTACCCAATATTCGCATGGCGCGGGCTGCGGCTGCAAAATCAGTCCGGCTATATTAGATAAGATCTTGCACAGCCCCGTAGCTTCCATCCCTGACGCCCGCCTGCTGGTGGGTAATGACAAACGCGACGATGCCGCCGTGCTCGATCTGGGAAACGGCACCGCGCTCATCTCCACCACCGATTTTTTTATGCCTATTGTTGATGATGCGTATGATTTTGGTCGCATTGCTTCGGCAAATGCCATCAGCGATGTGTATGCCATGGGCGGCAAGCCGGTATTGGCCATCGCCATATTGGGCTGGCCTGTCGATAAGCTTGCACCAGAGGTAGCACAAAAAGTACTCGAAGGTTCAAGGGCAGTTTGCGCCGAAGCAGGTATCACTTTAGCCGGTGGTCACAGCATCGACTGCCCCGAGCCGGTATTCGGGCTGGCTGTTAATGGCATGGTAAATATTCCGCAGCTCAAACAAAACTCTACGGCAACAGCCGGGTGTCGCTTGTATCTTACCAAACCGCTTGGCGTAGGCATTCTTTCCACCGCTCAAAAACGGGGTTTGTTATTGCCCGAAGACGCCGCCATTGCCTTAAAAAGCATGACCACTCTTAACAGTCTCGGTGAATTTTTTGGCCGGATGGAATCGGTAAAAGCCATGACCGACGTAACAGGCTTCGGGCTGTTAGGCCACTTGTTTGAAATGTGCGAGGGCAGCGGCCTATCTGCGGTGATCGAATTTGATAAAGTCCCGGTAATTGCTTCTTTGGGTTATTATTTAGATCAGCAATGTTTCCCCGGCGGCACACAGCGCAACTGGAACAGCTACGGGCACAAGATCGGCGCATTGACAGACCGCCAGCGTTATATCCTCGCCGATCCGCAAACCAGCGGCGGCTTACTGGTTGCCGTCGAAGAAAACGCCACCGCCGAGTTTGAAAAAGCGCTCAAAGATCATGGGCATGAGTTTAAATCGTTCGGCCGGCTTAAAGCGAAGGAAAACGGACCATTAATCACGATCATTTAATAATAAAAAACAGAGCATGAAATATCCGCTGATAGT
>DATCQV010000110.1:0-25279 GCA_036569325.1 Mucilaginibacter sp.
AAATTCATTGGTGGCAATGATGATCTGGACTGCGGTCACTTTACCAACGCCGCTTACTGAACTCACCAGGTTGAATACCCGGGACAACTCTTTATCCTGAGCAATAAGTTGTTCAATAGCTTTGTCTGCTCTGGCTATATCCGTATCAATTGCTTTTAAAGAATGACTTTAGAGACACAATACTGTGTATCTCCGGGACAAAGTACCGGTAATGATTCATTTCACAGAGACACAATGTATTTGTGTCTCTACTGGCTGCTTTACTTAAACTTCAAACAATTACTGGCCCTGTCCATGTTTTTGAAAAACTCGGGACCTTTTTCGTTGGTGAAACAAACGGCGAGGATAATGCCGGTATGGTTTTTTTGCAGCGTTATAAGCAATGCATATTTGTAATGATTGGTGGCCGGCAGATCGCGGAGATTTAATAAATATGATTTTCCGGCATCGGCGTTGTAACGGGCGAGCACATCGGGCGGAATGTTCCTGATAAAATAATCGCTTCCGCCGGTAAGGGCTGCGGCGTGTGCCTGGGCTACGGCTATATAGCTTGAGTCGGGGTTGGCCAATTCAACATTCGCGTTTTTTGATTTAACATAACTGGCCCAATTCTCTTTCTGCGATTTTACCTGCAGCCAGATCTCAAAATTCTTTCCGGGGAGCGTCATGGCGTAATCGAAGGAAAAATCTTCATTATCGGGTGCTTTTATTTCTCTGAAACCTTTGGGAAAACTGAAAGACACGCCGGCATCGGCGGCAAGGGTCAAAAATTCGGCAAGCTGAGGGCTTACGGGTGCCTTAGGCTTGGCAGTCTGTAACTGTTTTACAGGTACGGCCTTATGCTTTATTTGTGCAAAAGCAGGTATAATACCCGTTACAAGTATCACGGTAATTAATATTTGCTTAAATTGCTTCAAAACCGCCTCAATCAATGTATTACAATAGTTTTCAGGAAAATAACCAGGGAACACGAAACAAAATTAAAATATAAATTTAAAAAATAAACAATTAACATATTTTTAATAAATGAGCATAAAGCCCCGGTTAAACCGGTTCGATTTAACGATGATCGTCATCAGCCTGGTAATAGGCATGGGAATCTTTGCCACACCCAGCGAGGTGGCTGTAAAGGCCGGCAATACCTGGATCTTTTTCGGCGCCTGGATCTTCGGCGGGCTGGTAAGTCTTTGCGGTGCGCTTACCTTTGCCGAGATAGGCGCGCGTTACCCCGTTACGGGCGGCTTTTATAAGGTATTCTCGTATTGTTACCATCCGGCCTTTGCCTTTATGATCAATTGGGTGCTGGTTATCAGCAATGCTGCATCGGTTGCAGCGGTGGCGCTTATCGGCGCCGATTACATCCGGCCTTTCCTGTTGCCTGCCAGCCTGCAAAACGATACCGGGACGAAGATTATTACAATTACATCGGTACTTATTTTATACATTATCAATTTTGCCGGTATCAAAATGAGTGCCCGCACGCAAAACCTGCTTATGTTGTTTAAGATAGGAATGATATTGCTGGTATGCTCTACGGTTTTTAAAAGCGATATGCACCCGGTTGTGAATAGTGTAGTACCGCATCCGGGCAATAGTATTTCAGCTTTCGGGCTTAGTTTGGTGGCGGTTTTCTTCACCTTTGGCGGTTATCAGCAAACCATTAATTTCGGGGGAGATATTATCAACGCAAAAACCAATATCCCCAAGGCAATTGCAGTGGGCATCGCGGTGATCGTGTCGCTTTACCTGCTTATCAATTACGCTTACTTTCATGTGCTGGGTTTGGGCGGATTACAGCAAACGCCATCGCTCGCTGCAAAGATGGTTGGAATAATTTTCGGCGATACCGGCTACAAGGTAACCTCGCTCATGATATTTTTATCGGTGCTGGCCTTTGTGAATGTGAACGTAATGAGCAATCCCCGCGTTTATTATGCCATGGCCGAAGATGGCATCTTGCCGCCCATCTTTAAAAAAGTTAATCCCAAAACACAGGTACAGGAATTCGGCATGACCTTCTTTGTGGCCTTCGCAATAGCTATCCTGTTCTTTGTAGCCAAATTTGGCGATGTGCTGAAATACGTGATGTTTTTTGATACCATTGGCCTCTCGCTGGCGGCGCTGACCATTTTTGTGCTGCGGAAAAAGACCAAAGACCTTAACGGCACTATATACAGTATTAAATGGTTTCCATTTGTGCCGGTGGTGTTTGTTGCTTCATACTGGTTTGTAACGGTGAATATCTTTATAACTTTCAAAGAAAATCCGTATGCCGCGCTAATTTGTCTGGCCGCCTACGCACTGGGATTGGGAATTTATTATGCGGGTACGTTCGCTAAGAACGATGAACCGCCTGGCACACCTCCGGATGCGGGAGACAAGTGGATTGTCGGCGAGCAGAATTGAAACGCTTTGCTTCTCCTTGTCCTCTGTGAATCTCTCCGCGTCTGTGGTTAATTAAACCGCAAAGGTCACAAAGAAGACACAGAGCGTACGGAGTAAATATGATTATTTAGAACTATGGATCTTTCCTACATACTCAATGAACTTGGCGAAGAGCGCGAAAACTATTTTAACGCTGTATCGCCGCCTATTATCCAAACCAGCAATTTTACTTTTAAAACCGTTGCCGATTTCCGGCATGCGCTGGGCAACGAGTTTGATGCGCTGCTTTACTCCCGCGGAAACAATCCTACCATCGATATCCTGCGGAAAAAACTGGCCGCACTGGATGGGGCTGAAGATGCGCTGGTGTTCAGCAGCGGTATTGCGGCCATCAGCGTTCCTGTATTGTCGTTATTACAGCAGGGCCATCATGCCGTTGTAGTTGAGAATCCCTATAGCTGGACCATTAAGCTTTTTAACAACCTGCTGCCTAAGTTCGGCATTACGGCAACTTATGTAAACGGGAGCGATGTTGAGCATATAAAAAACGCCGTTCAACCCAATACCAAACTGATCTATTTGGAAAGCCCGAACACGTTCAGCTATGATCTGCAGGACCTGGCAGCCGTGGCCGGTTTTGCTAAAAGCCGCGGTATTGTTACCATGATCGATAACAGCTATTGCGGTCCGCTTTACCAGAAACCTATCGCGTTGGGGATAGACCTGGTAGCGCAGTCGGCAACCAAATATCTGGGCGGGCATTCTGATGTGGTGGCAGGCGTGCTTACAGGCAGCCGCGAGCTGATCAGCAGGATCTTTAATAACGAATTTCTGAATATCGGCCCGGCGCTGTCGCCACATTCGGCGTGGTTGCTCATTCGGGGATTACGCACCTTGCCACTGCGGATGCAGCGCAGCTTTGAAACGGCTAAAGTGATTACCAAATGGCTGCAGGAGCACCCGGCGGTGGATAAAGTGATCTGGCCGTTTATGCCCAATTTTAGGCAAGCCGATCTGGCGCTGAAACAAATGCAGGGCTGCGGCAGCATGTTCAGTTTTACGCTGAAGAACTCATCAATCAAAAAAATAGAAACCTTCTGTAATGCGCTTCAGCATATACTGATGGCGGTATCGTGGGGCGGGCATGAGAGCCTGATCATACCATCCGTCGCAACTATCGCTGCCGAAAATTATGACCCGGCAAATGAACGGCATCAGCTCATCAGGATGTATGCAGGTTTGGAAGATGCCGGGTATTTGATAGCCGATTTGGCACAAGCGCTGGAAAAAAGTCAAAATTAAAAAGTCAAAAGTCAAAAATGAGCTTCATTGCGGAAGCTGAAATCTTCAGCAATAACTTACAAAAATCAATAGCTCTATCCGGGCCTGATGTTGGCAGAAAAAAGCCAACCTTATTTTGCGTGCCGTAGGTGAATGTCATTAAGTTAAGCTAAGTTTCCTCAAAAGGCTTTTTACTTGTCTCACCTGCCCTCTCCAAAGGAGAAGGGTTTGGGATGAGGCGGCCAAAATGTCTTTCGGAGCTTAACTTAATGACATTGGCCCATCGGGGCCGCCTATCTTTTTACTGAGGATTAGGGCGTTGTAATTACCATGCGCGTCATAGTCCGTACCCGCATGCAAAGCCGCCCCATCGGGGTGCAATATTGGTAGCAAAACGTCCTCTCTACCCATGCGTGCCGTAGGTACGCCACGTGGTCCGCTATCCCTGCATAAAGGTTCCGCACCTACTGAACGGATGGTTTTTGCATTTATTTTCTGCCAAAATTAGCCCCGGACGACACCTGTATAAGAATAATGGAAACAATCTTGTTGGAAATCAGTTTTTAAGCCAATCATTGGCTCATTTTACTATTTTCGCATTTTTAAATTACTGCCCGGCAATATCTTATATATGAATACCTCCACCCCTAAGCAGCTTTCTGTCGCTTTGTGTTTTCTGTTTATCATCTGTCTTTTTTCGATGTCGTGCCATCACCATGTGCCCGAGCGTGTGGCATTTGAGGAAAAATTGAAGGTAGACAGGGTAAAGGCTAAGGAACTGCTGAAAAGCCTGCAGGGCAAACATTACACCGAAGTGAAGCGGACGTTTGATAACGGTTTGTCGTTTAGTCCGGTTGGATATCAACTGGTACCGGAATGGCGGATGTCGTTCCCATCGCTCGATTCGGTAAATATCTTCAGCCCTAAGTTGAATAAGTTTTTGAATACGCCGGTTATCTTCGATCACGACTCGGTTTATAACGTGGCCTGGGCCTGGCTGAAGCTGAAATATATTAAGAAGGACAGTATTCAGTTTATGGTGCTGCATGTACATGATAATGTGATACAGGAGGCCAAATCGCATGTGTTCATGACCTTTTACACTAACGATTACATTAAGAACGTGCTGCACGGCGATACCTCGAAAATGTGGAAGCCCAGCCGCAAGGATACCGCCTATATTAAAATGAAGAGTGAACTGGCGAATAAGATAGCCGACAGCGCTTTTGCCGGTACCGAACCCCCGGTGTTGACGCCTAAATCGCCGCTCATTACCGTGAAAAAGAACGTGACACCGCCCGATGACTTAAATGGCGGCATGTTGTACGACGATTACCTGTCGCCAACTTATGACATAACTATTCGCAATGCCTACACAGATTTCTCGTATGAATACACGGCGTTCGTTGATGATAAGGGCAATATAAGTTTCAGAAAATCAATTGTATCGCTCGATTTTTTGTCGAAGGATGGAGCAGCGGCGTACATTGAGGCGATGAAGGGCATTACAAACGGCTACCTGAAACTTTACCTGAATACTACTCCGGCCAAAACGCTTGGAATACCGCACCGCGCTATCATTTTTTTAAGGGTGGTGGGTATCAAAAAGTAAACTGCGGCAACAATAAAGCGGTGGCTTTTCGTTATTTTTAGGTCGATAAAATGCCGTTATGAAAATACCCCGCATCCAATTATTTGCCGTTGCGCTGATTGCTGTTTGCAGCATCAGTGCTAATGCACAAAGCAATTTCCAAAAACTGGATTTCTGGCTGGCCGATAATACCCGTGATATGGGTGGCCGGTCTATTCTTGTTGTTTATAAGGATGGGAAGATGGTTTACAGTCATTCGGTAACTGATATGAACGCCGGGCAAAAAATGGCCGGAAGGTTTATTGCCCGCAAGCAGGGAAAAACAGCCGGCTTTAGCGACTATACCCTATCAACCCGTGTGCCTGTAGCCAGTTGCAGCAAGTGGCTGAGCGCCGCATTGGTATTGACCTTTGTGGATGAAGGCAAACTGAAGCTGACAGATACAGTTGGCAAATACCTGCCCATATTATCGCAGCATGGTAAGGGCAAGATCACGATAGCCGAATGCCTTTCACACCAAACAGGCATCGAAGCGCCCAAATTACGCGAAAGCCTGGAAGAAATGCGCGAGGCCAACAGCATGGACGAAGCCATTGCCATTATTGCTGCCAAGCCGATGGAGGGCGAGCCAGGCAAGACCTTTCATTACAGCAGCATAGGTTTGCAAATTGCCGGGGCCATACTGGAAAAGATAAGCGGCAAGAGTTTTGAAACCTTATTTGCCGAACGCATTGCCGCCCCGCTAAGTATGAAGAATACTGATTTTGGCAAAGGCAAGGTAGCCCAGCCCGCAGGCGGAGCCATCAGCACGCCCGAAGACTACCTGAACTTTTTAGTGATGATATTGAACCGTGGCATTTTTAACGGCAAACGAATTTTGAGCGAAAACAGCATTGCCCAAATGCAGATCAACCGGAATACGCCTGATGTGAAAATTGCATACTCGCCTGCCGAAGCCAAGGGATTAGGCTATGGGTATGGCGAGTGGACGATGGGGAAAAATACAGTAAGCAGTCCGGGGTTATTTGGCAGTTTTCCATGGGTGAGCAATGATAAAAAGTATGCCGCCTTTTTAATGACCTTCTACATAAAAAATACCGGGCGCAATGAGCGCTATTTTGAGTTGATGGATCTGGTGGATGAGGCGGTGGAGAAGTAGCAGGCAGTAAGTAGTTACCGCTAATTCCTTTTAGCGAGCTTGCCCGGTTGCCATTGCTTGAGCATTTGCCCCGTTGAGTGTTAACCTATCGTCAGCTCCTTCGCCAAAAACTTGCGGGTTAAATGATAACAGGCCCAGGTAATAACCGGTGCCGCCAGGATATCGATGGTATAATGGATATGCTGAACCAATAACAAACAAGCCACTATAAAAACTACCACAAAACCGATCAGGCGGTCATTACGCTTTTGAAGGCAAAGTGCCATGAGTGTCAACGTAGCTGTATGACCCGAAAAGAAAAGATCTTTAGTAATTAAATGCTGCCCGTAAAATACGCCCGTAAGCGGATCGATCAATGGAATTAATCCCTTTGGCGGATCGAGGGCCACAAGGCTGATGCTGATAAACCGGCAGATACAAACCGGGATAAGCGACCAGCAATACAGGATATAAATTTCGGGCTTGTAAATGGCGCGCGACAGGGTAAATAGCACCATGCCCCAGATGAGCATAAAAATTAATACAGAAACATCATGAGCAGGGATAACGGCAAGCAACCTGTCGTTTAGGAGCATCCCGGGTCTTTTTTCGATATAAGCAAAGAAAAAGGGCAGAATATACACCACCACGAGCATTATTACCGTTCCGATAATGAGCTGCTGACGTTTATAGGTAAGGTTCCAGGTTTCTTTCCAGATATTTTTTAATGATGTTGCTTGCATTCACTTAAACAGGGGTATTTTTAAAGTGCGGTAAAAATAACAATTGCTAAACTATTTTAAAACATTTATATAATACAGAGTTAACATAACGCCAAATGTTACAGATTATGATATAAAAAATTGACAATTAAATGCAATTAAGTTGCGTTTTTTGAATTATATTTGCGGCATGAAATCGTCCCCGAAGCAATCATCAAAGCTCGACAGCGTAGGCATGACAGCGTCTGTTTTGTGTGCGGTGCATTGCGCGGTGGTGCCGTTACTGATAACCAGTTTGCCGCTGATAGGCCTGGGGTTTTTGGCAAATCCGTGGTTTGAGTGGAGTATGATCGTGTTTGCTGTGTTTATCGGTTTTTATGCCATCGGGTTATCATACATGCGGTCGCACCGCAGGCTGCTGCCGCTTATTTTACTGGCCGGCGGGTTTGCTATTATTATCATCGGGCATGTTTATGTACATAGCTGGCGCGAGGCGGTAATTGTTCCGTTTGGCGGGTTGCTGATTGCCACGGCCCACTTCTTCAACTACAAATACACTGCTGTTTGCAGTGCCGGCAATACGCTGTTTCACCTGAAGCACAGCCATTCGCACAAGCATTAAACTAAACACGAAGTTTCTTGTCAATTAAACCATCGGACACTTTTTGCCGATGTGTGTGTTATTCTTTTTAACTTTGTATCATTATTTAGCTGATATTCAAATGCCACATATACATCACCATAGTTTTGAAGATTTGCTGGAGAAGCATCATTTAAAGAAAACCGGACCGCGCCTGAAGGTGCTTTCGGCTTTGTCTGAAAAAGATGTGGCCACGTCCCAGCCCGACCTGGAAAGCGTGATGAACGATATTGACCGTGTTACCCTTTACCGCATATTAAGCGCCTTTGAAGAGAAAGGCATCATCCATAAAGTATTCGATTTGAACGGAACGGCCAACTATGCCATGTGCTCGCCCGCGTGCGATGAAGAACATCATCACGATGAGCACCTGCATTTTAACTGCACCGTATGCAAAAACGTGTATTGCCTGGATGAGTTGCACCTGCCCGAAATTAAACTGCCAAAGGGCTTTAAACCCGAGGGTTTTACCCTTTACGCAACCGGCTTATGTCCCAATTGCAGCAAGAAAGCCTAAATTAAATAGGTTGAAACAATTTATTTGATAATGCGCTTATCTACCTTGATGACCCGGAATGCCAGAACTTTACGCCATTTTTATACCGCTGCATTGTTAGGTTTGCTATTGCCTTTTATAACCCATGCCGATGACCCAAAGCCTGCGTTTAAATTTAAAACAGTGGTAATAGATGCCGGGCATGGCGGCAAAGACCCCGGCGCGCATGGCTCTTTCTCGAACGAAAAAAACGTGGCGCTGGCTATAGCCAAAAAGGTAAAGGCCCGGTTGAATGACCGTATGCCCGAAGTCAACGTGATCATGACCCGCAGTACCGATAAGTTTATTGAGCTGAATAAACGTTCGGAAATTGCCAATCAGAACAATGCCAATTTGTTTATTTCCATCCATTGCAATTCATCGCCCGAGCGTTTGACGAAGACAAGAGGCGTGATGCTGCTGGTGTATGGTCTGCATCGCAAAGAAGAACAATTGGAAGCCCTGCGCGAGAACGCCTCGATATACCAGGAAAAGGACTATAAAAAGAATTACGCCGGGTATAATGAAAAAGACCCGGCGTCGGTAATAGCGGTGAATACCTTTATGCAGAAGTACCGCAAGCAAAGTATCCTGTTCGGTGAGTTGCTGAACAAGCAGTTCAAGGAAAACGACGGCCGCCGGAGCCGCGGAGTAAAGGAGCAGGGGGTACTGGTGCTGGCCCACAGCGCTATGCCCGCCGTGCTGGTTGAAACCGGCTATATTAACAATGCTGCCGAGGAAAAATACCTTAACTCGGAAGAAGGACAGAGTGCCGTAGCAGCATCGATAGTGCGGGCAATAAAAACTTATAGTAAAGAGATCAATCCTGCAAATAATTAACATCGAAAACCATGAAAAAACAGATACTTGTTTTGGCCATCATGTTTGCCTTTGGCAGCGCGGCCATGGCTCAGAAACGCTTCAGTGCCGGGGAGTTTACCAAAAACCTGAACAAAACCGGCACCCTTTGCGATACCGTTTACTCGTTGCGCATAGTAAGCGATACCCTCGCTTTATTGAATATGGGCGGCGTTTATCCTAATCAAAAATATACCGTAGCTGTAAAAGGCAACAAGATCACCCTTGATTATGCTAACCTGAAAGGCAAACCGCTTTGCGTAACCGGCGTGTTCATTCTGTATAAAGAGCGCCCGGAGATAGTGATCTCGCAACCGGAGCAAGTGAATAAGAATTAAGATTTTAAGAGTTTTAGAGTCAGGAATCAAGAGCCAGGAATCAAGAACCAAGAAAAACAACGCGCGTCATTGCGAGGCACGAAGCAATCTCTGAGCTTTGTATTACCGCCAATGCGTTGACGGTAATGTCCTATGTAGAGATTGCTTCGTTCCTCGCAATGACGTGCGGGAAAGTCGCAATGATGCGCAGGGGAATAAAACTGGCGGTTATACATAGTTAAAAGACGCGATGCGTCGCGGCTCTACAGTTTCTTTATTCCCGTTTCTTTCTTAACCTACATCAATCCCCGTTCCTCAATCCTTCCGTATCTTTGTATAACAATTATCAAGGAGACCAAATGCAAAAGCAAATTGAAAAAATATATAGCCGCCCTGCCCGTCCGGGTATGGTGGGCGATGGCTTCAGGGTGTTTAATTACTTTCCTAACGCCGAACTGACCCAGCATAGGGTAAGCCCGTTTTTGATGATGGACTTTAATGCGGAGTATGATTTTGGTCCGTCTGATCATATTCGCGGGGTGGATGTGCATCCGCATAAAGGCTTTGAAACCGTTACCATTGCCTACAAAGGCAGCGTGGCGCATCACGACAGCACCGGCAACAGCGGCGTAATTAATCCCGGCGATGTGCAATGGATGACCGCCGGCGCCGGTATCTTACATAAAGAATATCACGAGGAAAATTTCTCGAAGAAGGGCGGCCCGTTCGAAATGGTGCAGCTTTGGGTAAACCTGCCCGCAAGGGATAAGCTGACCGCACCAAAATACCAGGCCATTACCACTGCCGATATGGGCAAGGTTACCCTTCCCGGTAACGCCGGCACAGTAAACGTAATAGCAGGCGACCTGAATGGCAACAAAGGCCCGGCCTTTACCTTTACCCCGGTAAATATGTTCGATATCCGTTTGAATAAGGGCGGTAAGCTGGATACCAGTATCCCGGTAAATCATAACACATTGCTGCTGGTAGTTGAGGGCGATGTAACCGTAAACGGCAGTGACGCCGGGTTACATGATATTGTGCTGTTTAAAAACACGGGCGAGGATATCAGCATTACTGCAGGTGCCGACAGCGTATTGTTATTGCTGAGCGGCGAACCCATAAACGAGCCTATTGCACAATATGGTCCGTTTGTGATGAACACGCAGCAGGAGTTGCAGGTAGCCTTTGAAGAGTTTCGGTCGGGCAAGTTTGGCGTGCTTGATTAATTGATGATTTCTCCTAAAAAGAAAAAGCGGCACAGGCCGCTTTTTCTTTTTATAAATGAATGCCGTTAGTTGGCCGAAGACCAGCCATCGCTCCATCCGCCGTTAAGGCTGGTTGTTTTCGATTCTTTAAGCAATTTGTTGTATTTAACTGCCTGCGCAGGTGTTAATAGTGCAGTTATTTTTTTTATAGTTTCTGCGCGAAGTGGTTTCACATCGGTCATCATTTTATCTGTATTGCCGTGCTCTTTGGTCTTTATTTTATCAAACTTCTGCACCGATTCCTGGTAAATGGCAGCTACCTTTTCGGTTTGCTGGTCGGTAAGGTTTATTTGTTGCTGTAAACCTTTAGCTTTTTCTGCAGGTGTGGTTGGCAGTTTGCTTTGGGCAAAACTAACGGTAGCTAAACCTGTCAGCACCGCGCATACTAAAAATAGCTTTTTCATATTTTTATTTAATGTTGGTTGACGTTGATAAAGATAGAATATTATTTGAAAAAATTGTTTGTATTGTGCTGTTAATAAATGAGATAGTTATTATAGGCAGTATGATTTAGACATAGTTTAGTATAACTTTTAGTTATCCGGCATGCCCATTTGCAATTTAAATTAACGGCCTAATCCACCAGATATTTGCATGACTAAATAATTAAAAGTTATGCAAAATTCCCCTCAGCTTACTAATCGTACTTCGGTTTTACTAAATATTGATAATAATGCAAAGAAAGCCATCTTTGTGCTTTGCGCCGCTTTTTGTTTAACGCCGTTTGCCGGTCCGGCGGTGGCCTTGCTGCTGGGGCTGGCGGCTGCGCAATTGATAGGCCATCCTTATCTGCATTTAAATCACAGGGCCACGCATTTGTTGCTGCAGGTGTCGGTAGTGGGGCTGGGGTTCGGGATGAACGTGCAAAGCGCCTTGCAGGCAGGCAAAACGGGTGTGCTAATTACCGTTGTTTCGATAGCCGTTACTTTAGCAGCAGGCTATTTTGCAGGTAAATGGCTCAATATAGAAAAGAAGACCTCATTCCTCATTTCGGCGGGAACGGCTATATGCGGGGGCAGCGCCATTGCGGCTATTTCGCCGGTAATAAAGGCGGAGGAAAAACAGATCTCTGTAGCGTTGGGTTGCGTGTTTATTCTGAACTCGGTAGCGCTGTTTGCGTTCCCGGTGGTTGGGCATTATTTAAACCTTTCGCAAACACAATTCGGGCTGTGGTGCGCCATTGCCATTCACGATACCAGTTCGGTAATCGGAGCGGCGGGCAGGTATGGCACAAAGGCGCTGGAGATAGCCACTACCGTAAAACTGGCCCGCGCACTATGGATCATCCCCGTTACATTTATAGCGGGCGCACTGTTTAAAAGCAAAGGCAGCAAGGCAAACCTGCCCTATTTTATCGCGCTGTTTATAGTGGCCGTTATTGTAAATACGTATGTTCCGGGAGTTTCTGCTATGGGCCCCTACATAACCGGTTTTGCCAGGGCGGGCTTAACGCTGACTTTGTTTTTGATAGGTGCCGGCTTGTCGCGCACGGTGCTGGCATCAGTAGGATTTAAGCCGCTGCTGCAGGGTACGCTGCTTTGGTTGATGATATCTGCCGGGGCGCTGTTGGCGGTAATGCATCTGGCTTAATTCTGTAATTGGTTTAACCACGAAGGACACGGAGAGATTCACAAAGTGCACGGAGTTTGAACTTGTTATTATTTCTTTAACTCGCCGACCTCTGTGAATCTCTACGTGTTCTTTGCGATTAATTAACCACGAGAGGCCGTAGAGAACAATTGTATTATTTCTTCTCCAGCAATGGCCGCGGATCGAAGAGTACTTTCATTATGCTGATCTTGCCGTTGGAAAGCTGGTACCAGCCGCTGGAAAAGATAGTAGGGCCGCCCATGTTGATGTCGTAAAAAACGCTGACATCGTTTCCATCTTCAAATAATTTCTGAATGTTGTATTTGAACTTCATTTTGGCCATATCGGTGATGTAGGTATCGGCTCCGTCTCGTGTGCCCATTACGCCGATGAACTTTACATCGTTGTTCAGAAAAGAGCGCGCGGTATTGAAATCTTCGTCGTTCAATGCGTTTAGAAAGTTTTTTACTGTATCGCCTGATGTGCTCATAATCAAGAATAATTGGTGTGATAAAATAATAACCCGGCATTAAGCAAAAGGTTCTGTCAAAATGCAGCGCCGCTTTTCGTACCTTTGCTGTGTGACAACTCCACCTAAAAAAAGCACGCCTGCCAAACGCACAACCGCCACAAAACGCGTTCCCGCCAAACGCAAGCCTCAGTCTAAAAAGAAAAACGCCACAACCGGGTTTAGTCGCGGATGGAAAATTGCTGTTGTGTTCCTGGCGCTGGTGCTGCTGTCGCCTTTTTACTATGGGTATGTAATTAAGGCCTTTACATCCACCTGGCGCTGGATCAGGGATATTGGCCACGACCCGCATTACCGCAATTATAAAAGCTTCAATATCCGCATTCCCGATAAATTTTCTATTCACGGCATCGACGTGTCTTCGTACCAGGGAAAGATAGACTGGCACCGCGTAAAAGCCATGCACGAGGACGAGGTGCATATTACCTTCGCGTTCATCAAAGCTACAGAGGGCGTGGCGCTGGTTGACCCCTATTTTCAGCGTAACTGGCGTGAGGCGCCGAAGGCAGGTATTATTTGCGGGGCGTATCATTATTTCAGGCCAAAGGCCAGCGGCAAGTGGCAGGCCACATTCTTCCTGCAGAACGTAAAGATGGATAAAGGCGACCTGCCTATGGCTGTTGATGTAGAAGAACTGAACGGCGTAGCCCCGGCCAAAATGCGCGAGGAACTGAACGCCTTCCTGAAACATATTGAAGCCAAAACCAAAGTGAAGCCCTTTATATATTCGGGATTGAAGTTTTATGAAGACAACCTGCAAGGCTATTTTGACGATTATACCTTGTGGATAGCCCACTATTATCAGCCGCAGTTAACCATTGCCAAAACGACAGACTGGCGTTTCTGGCAGCACAGCGACAGGGCCAAAGTGAACGGTATCAACCACGTTACCGACTTCGATTCGTTTAATGGTGACAGCCTCGCGTTCAGGAAGTTACTGATTAAATAAATTAATTGCCTGTTAATAAGGTAATTGCAATTAAATTGCATTGCCTGCACAATAAGAAGTGTTAATTTATGTTAATGATTTCGATTACTAAAAATTTAGTTATATTTTAGTTACCGATAACCTAACATTAATGAAGTTCACAATTCTACTCCCGGCATTATGCCTTTTTTTTACTATTTCCGCGTCGGCGCAAAACCCCTATTCGGTTAAGGGGTCGGCGGTAGACACTACGGCAAACGCCAAATTGTTCAACGCCACGGTGAGTGTTTTGAATTCAAAAGACTCTACCCTTGTCAAATTTACACGCGTAAACAAGGCCGGCACATTTGCCATTCCCAACCTGCGTAAAGGCAGTTTCATATTGCTGGTTACCTACCCGGAGTATGCCGATTACGTGGAGCGCTTCTCGCTTGATTCGGCGCACACCTCGCACGATTTTAAAGCCATCAAGATGCTCCTGAAATCGAAGCTGCTGGCCGATGTGGTGATCAAGGGTACCCGCGCCGCCATCAAGATCAAAGGCGACACTACGGAGTTTGATCCGCGGGCATTTAAAATTCAGCCTAACGCTACCGTTGAGGATCTGTTGAAACAGCTGCCTGGTATACAGGTGGATAAAGACGGCAAGATCACCGCGCAGGGCCAAACGGTTCCTAAAGTATTGGTTGATGGCGAAGAGTTTTTTGGCGACGACCCTACGCTGGTAACCAAGAACCTGCGTGCAGATATGGTTGATAAAGTGCAGTTGTATGATAAGAAAAGCGACCAGGCCACTTTTACCGGGATAGATGACGGACAAAAAACAAAAACCATAAATGTGCAGCTGAAAGCCGACAAAAAGAACGGCTATTTTGGCAAGGCCGAGGCCGGTGGCGGCAGCGATGGCTACTACCAGGGCTCGTTGTTATACAACAGGTTTAAGGGAAAATCGAAATTTTCGGCGTATGCCATTACCGGCAATAACGGTAAAACAGGTTTGAGCTGGGAAGATGCCGATAAATACGGACAGGGCTTTGCCAGCGTGGAGTTTGGCGACGAGGGCAGCGTGTCGTTCTCGTTCAACGGCGGCGGGGATGACGGGCTGGATTCATTCGGCGGGCAGTATTACGGGCAGGGGATCCCTGTGGCCCGCACCGGCGGCGTGCACTTTGATACCAAATGGAACAAGGACAAGGAAACACTGAATGCCAATTATAAAATAGGCTCGTTAACGGTTGACGGAACAGAGAATACGCTAAGTCAGAATAATTTGCCAACCGGCGCCATCAACAGCAGTACAACGCGCGATTTCCATAATTATATGTTCCGCCAGAAACTGGATGGTACCTATAGCATCAAACTGGATACCACATCGAACCTGAAAATTATGGTCGATGGTTCGGTCAAAAACAGCAACACCCGCAATAACAGCACATCCGAAAGTGACCAGGATGGCGTACCTGTGAACAACGGTACCAACAATACCGTTAATGATGCCAGTACTAAGGTGTTTGATTTTAATGGCTTGTATACCAAGAAATTTAAAAAGAAAGGCCGTACCTTTTCATTGGGTGTTATCGAGAATGTGAACAATGCTGATGCGCACGGTTTCCTTCGTTCAAAAAATGAGTTCTTCGATGCTAATGGTAACCTGGCCAATACCGAAACCATCGACCAATTAAAAACAGGCAGTACCACCAGCTCAAAACTGACCACCAACGCAGCCTATACCGAGCCTATCAGCAAAGTGATTTCTGTGATTGTGAACTATGCGTTCGGGTATAACCATGGGGTATCGAACCAGCGCTCGTTTAACCAGTCGGCGCCGGGCGTTTACAACGTGCAGGTAGATTCATTGAGCAACGATTACCGTTTGAACGAGATCTCCAACCAGGTAGGCGCCATCTTCAACCTGAAAGGAAAGAAGGCTACGTTCAATTTTGGTACCAAGGTATCGAACGTAAACTTCGACCAGATGAACGAGGTTACCGGCGTACCATTTAAACGCGACTTTGTGAACTGGGCGCCGCAGGCTTATTTTCAATACCGCTTCTCGCAGCGCCAGTTCCTGAGTATCAATTACAATGGACGCACCACTCAGCCATCTATCAGCCAGATCCAGCCGGTGGCCAATAACAGCAACCCGCTGAATATTGTGGTAGGTAACCCTGACCTCCGGCCATCTTTCGCCAGCAATTTCAATTTCTATTACAACTCGTACAAGGTGGTTAGCGGCCAGGCCATAGGCATAAACGGTGGATATACCTTCACCAACAATCCTATAGTAAGTAACCTTACCACTTTACTGACCGATACCGTAAAAGGTAAAACCATCAGCCAGTATGTGAACCTGCATAACAAAACGCCGTTCAATTATTACTTCCGCACTTATTTTGATAAGAAGATAGAGGCGATAGATATGAACGTGGGCTTTAATGTGAATGTGAACGGCAGCACATCATACAGCATATCGAACGATGCGCTGAATAAGACCATTTATGATAATTATTCAGGTCAGTTAAGCATCAGCAAGTATAAGGAAAAGAAATACCAGTTCTATATCTCGGCCGGGCCAAACTATACCATCAGCCATTCGTCGTTAACGCCTGATATCAGCAATAACGGCCGCGGTTTCCGCAGCGATGGCAGCTTTAACGTTTACCTGCCGGCCAAGTTCCAGATCGGGTCGGATGTGTCGTACGAGTTCACCGCCAAAACACAGACTTTTGACCAGGATCTGAAGAAAACGCTCTGGAATGCCAACCTGACCAAAACATTCTTTAAGAACGACGACCTGAAACTTACATTATGGGTGAACGATATTCTGAATCAGAACGTAGGTTTTAGCCGTAACGTAACCGGAAACTTTATACAGCAGGATAGCTACACTACCATTAAAAGATATGTAATGTTTACCGTAACCTGGAACTTTAACAGCATGGCCGCACTTGGCGGAAAAAAATAAGCAGATGAAAAAGATTTTAGCATTAACCATCATCAGCGCGTTTTTGTTAGGCAGCAGCCTGGTAAAAGCGCAGAACGCCCACTTTGTAAACTCGGGCGTGATAGAATATGAAAAGAGCGTGAACATGTTTGCGCTGATAAAAAAGGAAGTTGACCAATACAAGGACGACAGCTTTCTGGAGCAGGCCTATGAATCGTACAAAAAAACGCAGCCGCAGTTCAAAAAGCTGAAAAGCACGCTGAATTTTAGCGACAACAAAACACATTTTGTTCCGGCGGAAGAGGAAAGCCGGGACGGTTTTTTTGGCGATAACGCGATGGTGAGCCAGAACAATAACATTTTTACCGATCTGGAAACGAATACGTTCATCGATCAGAAAAAGGTGTTTGAGGAAACTTTCCTCGTAAAAGACACCTCGCGCAGGATCACCTGGAAAATTACCGACGAAACACGCGATATTGCCGGCTATACCTGCCGCCGCGCCAACGCGCTGATATTGGATTCGATTTACGTGGTAGCGTTTTATACCGAAAGGATACCGGTATCAGGCGGCCCTGAAACGTTTACCGGTTTGCCGGGTATGATACTGGGCCTGGCCCTGCCGCACGAGAATATTACCTGGTTTGCCACCAAAGTAACCGAAAGCGCACCCGATAACAAAGCCATGGCGCCGCCAACCAAAGGCAAGCCGCAGGATACCAAAAGCCTGCAGGCCACACTTAATAAAATTATGAAAGACTGGGGCAACTGGGGGAAGACGTATTTGAAGGCATTTTCTATTTAGACGTGAGATATGAGACAGAAAAAGGGCAGATATGACAGGTAAAACAGGATTTACTATATTTACCTTTAGTTTTTTAATCTAATATCTCACGTCTCATATCTCAAATCTATTCCATATCATGCTTAAAAAAGGCGAACATATAGAAGGCACCCCGGCAGAACTGGAAACATTACTGGCCACTGATGCAAAGGCGAAGGCATTTTTTGAAGGTTTATCAAAATCATACAAACAAGGGTATTGCGATTGGGTGGGTTCGGCTAAGCAGGAGGAAACAAGGAAGGTGCGGGCTGCCAAGGCGTTGATCATGCTGCAGAATGAACAGAAGACGCTGAAAACCTGATCTTATTTTTCGGCGGCGGTTTCTTCGTGGGGGATGGAAGCGGCGGCGTTGGTGTACAGAACTTCAGGAATTTGATCCTGCGGATGAATTTGTTTGTTCCCTTTCCTTTCTCTTTCCTTTTCTCGCGCTATTAAGAAAACTTTCAGGTCTACCAGTTTGTCGGTATTGATAAGATCGACGCCGCAATCGAGCAGCTGCCCCCAGCAGTTTTGTTTTTCGGGCGATGCCCACAGGCGTACTTTGCTATGGTAACTATGTACGCGCCGGCAATAAGCGCGCAACATTTCACGGTCTTTTTCGGGCAGAAGGCCATCGCCATCCCAGTTCAGAATTTTAGAATATTTGCAGCTGGAAAGCTGGTAAACGTTTGGAGTTTGGTCTTTGCCCGAGTCGCGGAGATCTTCATCAATAAAAGCATACCTGGTTTTTTCGGCTTTCAGCATATTATACGGCTTATGCCCGGATAATACAATGGTGACCTGCCTTTTGATAAGCCCGCCGTTTTCGTAGCCCGACAGGATATCTTTGTAATGGTCCAATACCTTTTCCAATGCGGCGTAAGTATCTTCGGCGTCGCTTTTAATGTCGATCATTAAAATGACGGGCTCGTTGTATCCTTTGTACACTTTATTGCCGTTATTGGCGATATGCTTCTTTAAGGGTTTAAGGTAGAGCGAATCGAGCGTACGGCCACCTTTAAACCAGGGAATAATGTGGGCTACTATAAGCTTGCCCCTCCGCAGGAAAATATCAGCCTCGATGTTGGTATAGCCATTGTCGAGCGCATCGAACAGGGGGCGGTTGTGAAAATAATCGTTATGCGCAAATGCGTTGGGAAGAGCCTGTGATTGTGAAAAAACTGTTAGGGGGCCAAAAGTGAGGAAAACAAAAATGAATGTTTTTAGTAATTTTACGCTTAAAATTGCCAGACGCATTTTTGAGTGTTATTGCTAAAATTTACATCGCAAAGGTAGCTGGTCTAAAGTTGCCCTTTTTTGAATAATGTGTTATTAAATAGTTAAAATACAGCCGCTTAATGTTAAATTGTTGTGCCGGTTATTAAGCTGCTGTTACCTGTTTTCAATCTTTTAAAATTCCAATGGTAGTTACCCTGCTGCTCGACAATATTTCCAGACACATCCACCTTACCGAGGCCGAAAGGGAACTTTTTATTACGCACCTGAAGCCGTTGCACATTAAGCGCAGGCAGTTTATTTTGAGCGAAGGTGATATTTGCAGGAATTCGGTTTTTGTGACCGAAGGCGTGCTGCGCGGTTTCACGGTGGATAAGAATGGTATTGAACACGTGCTGAGCTTTGCCCCGCCGGGCTGGTGGATGGCTGATATGTACAGCCTGCTATCGCAAAAGCCGGGTGTACTTAACATTGAGGCGCTGGAAGATACAGAGGCTATCATCCTTTCAAAAGTGAATCAGGAAAAGCTGTATCATGAGATCCCGAAGTTCGAGCGGTTTTTCCGGGTCCTTACCGAAAATTCGCTGGTGGCCTATCAGCAGCGCATCATCGATAACCTGAGCCTTACTGCCGAAGAGCGTTACGGGTTATTTTGCAAGCGCTACCCTACGCTGATAGATCATCTGCCCCAAAAACAGATCGCCTCGTACATTGGTGTTACGCCGGAGTTTTTGAGCCGCATGCGGAGCGGCATGCTGAAAAAAGGATGATTGTTTCTGTAGAGACACGACACATCCTGTCTCCGGGCTACAATTCCCGATAGGTATTTCTGTATGCACGGTTATCGGGAGATACAATGTATTGTGTCTCTACAGGCGTCTATTTTGCTGGTATCAGGCAATCTACACGGGCGCTGGTTACTGCTTTTTTCAGAGAGTCTTTGTTCTGCTTTGCAATTCCGTTTGGATATCGGGCAATTAATTTGGATGCCACGCAATCAACGTATGTTTTTCTTTCGCTTTCGGGCAGCGACTTAACTTCCGAAAATGAGTATAGTTTCAACTTCAGCAGTCGTATAAACTCACGCTGTTCTAACTTACTTACGCTTTTGTATTTGTTAGATACCATTTTGAAGCATTCGTTCCGGGCGTTTTCAATGATCTTTTTCAGGTCATCCTTATTGACCTTCTCAATGCCCTCTGAAAATTTCGAGGTTATCTTGAGCGCAATGCAGTCCACATAATCCTGTTTGGCGCTGTCGGTCATGGCTTTTGTTTCGGGGTAGGAGTACATGGGGAGTTTGAGTTGTCGCAGCTCTTCGGGTGTCCAGGTATAGGCTTTGCCGCCGGTGATAGACGAAGCGCACTCGGCACCCATTTTCATAACCGCCATTCTAACGCTGTCGGTCATGGTTTCGGGCGTTATGCTGCTTATGCCATTGGGGAACATTTCCTTTATTTTGGCAACGCAGCAAACAGCGTATGATCGTTGCAGGCCATCATCGGGCGTGAGTTTTGCAGCCTGTTCGAAGAACATATCGTACATCTGTTTTTCCAGCGCGGGTGTCCAGCCCTGCGGTTGCGGCTGCCGGCATTGGCTGAGGGTTAAGGCCAGCATAATGAGGCCGATGAATACAGTAATGATCTGCAGGTAGTTCCGGTTCATAATTGTGACGAGCGGTAATGTCTTATAAAGATAATGTATCAGGTTGAATTTATTGTTAATTGATATTGAGACAGAAATATTTGTTCTTCGTGCGCTCTGTGGAATTCACCTGCTGTGCAGTTTCCTTTTATAAAGCAAGTACACATTTTGTAAACTTTCCGATCATCCCTTCAAATAAATGCTTCGTATTTATAATCAATCGTTTATAATTGTGGTAACTTTAAGCTGAGGCCTGTTTGGTCTGGTGATGCCTTGTTACTTTTTATGACCAAGTTTTGTTTTGCTTTGCTGTTGCTGCTCTTTCCTGCCTGCATTTTTGCACAGGTGCTTACGCCTAACCCCGACTGGCGTTTCGAGAACTTTAACGGGCAGAACCATTTCACCAGCTACGGTATAACAAACGTTATTATGGACAAGTTCGGGTATATATGGACTTGCGGCGATGGCGTGCAGCGGTTTGACGGCTACCGCACTGTTAATTACAATGCCCTTAACCACACCGCCGGCGCACTGCGCGGCAATTATACCGATGTTGCCACCGATAAATACGGGCAGTTGTGGGTAAGCTCATTGGGCATAGCCCGTTATGAATACCGGAGCGGCAAATTTATATATATAGATCCCGATAAGGCCCATAAAATTACCGACGTTAATGCGGTGCTGCCGCAAAATAACTACCTGTGGTTCATTTGCGAATATGGCCTTGTAAAGCTCGACGTACTGACGCAGAAAATAACTTATACCAGCCTTTCGCACATTGCCGACCCGTTGTGCACCTTTTTGGTTGATGAAAATACCATGCTGGTATCGAGCCGTGAAAAGGTGTATGTTTATCATATAAAGGAGGATAAATGGGAGGTGCACACGCTTATTTACAATAAGCTGCTGCTGAAAATTTATGCGGTTAACCAAAACCGGAACGCCATATACCTCGGTACCGATCACGGGCTGTTTATGCTGAAAAGCCTTGCGGATATTGAACATCCCGTAATGCTTACCGGAGATTGGGTAGTGAATGATATTTTATTTATGCCGCAGGATAAGGCAAAAACATACCTTTTTGTAGCAACGGAAGGCCGCGGACTGAAGATATTGAACACCGGATGGGGGAAGGTGACCTATACTTACCTGCATGACGATAATAATCCTTACAGTTTGCCCGGCAACCTGATATCGAGGATGAGCATTGACCGCCATGGCCGGCTATGGATGGCAACCGACAGGGGTGTGAGCATGCTGGATGTGTTTAACCAGCAGTTGAAAATACGTTTCCTGAACAAGGGGACTACCGAGGAACTGGGCATTAACCGCATAACCCGCGACAGGTATGATACGGCGAAAGTGTGGATGTCGTCATACAACGAAGGGATGATATGCGTTGACTGGAAGACGAAACAGATTGAAAAGACCTATAATACCGACCCGCAAATGCACTCGGTATATGATTTTGCACAGGTTGGGAAAGACCGCTGGGTGTTGGCCACGCAAAAACATATATTGGAATGGAGCCCCGCCCGCGGCGTTATTGCTTCGGAGAAGCTTCCGCTTTCCGATTCGCTTGGGCTGGTATGTAATATACGGCGCCTTATTGCAGCCGGAGATACAGCCTGCTTTATTACAACCAACAAAGGCCTGTTCAGGTATGACCTGGCCGCGAAAAAGATCACTGCGGTATCGGTAACCTCGTCAAAAAAGCCTGATGAGGCTCTTCAGTATATTTTGATCGGCGGCTTTTTTGATAAGGGTATATTGTGGATAGCATCGCGCAATGGCTTGTTCAGTTATAATACCGTAACGCATCAAACGGCTATCTATCGCGGCCGCGGCGACAAGTCTGCCTACTTTTTTTTCGATGTAAGCGATGCCGGGAACGGACAGATCATTTGCTCGACGGGCAACGGTATCAACATTTTTGAAAAACAGGCTAAAATCTTTAATCACGTAGGCCTGATAGCCCGGTTATACCGCCCCGCGTGCGAAACCTCCATCACCCTTAATAACAAGGTGTGGATAGGCAGCGAGGCGGGCATACTGAACTATGACCTGAAAACCAAAAGATCTGAACGGGCGGAGCACGAAAATTCGGCGTTGCAGCTGTTTCCATCGTCGCCTTTTACCCGGCTGGGTAACGACATTGTGTTTGGCTTCAGGAACGGGTACGCCTACTTTACCGAAGACATGAACAAAAATATATTGCCCAGCGCGCCCGTAATTGAAAGCATATTGGTGAACAACCAGCCGCAGCTGGCCAAAAGCGGTTCGGAGCAGGCGGAGTTTAGTCATACCGATAATGCCATCAATATTTCATTCACTTCGTTCCTGTATTCAGATCCCGATCATATCAACTTTAAATACTTTTTGAAAGGCGCCGACACACGCTGGCAATATGTTATTAACCAGCGCAACGCCAACTATGCGCAGCTGCGCCCGGGCAGCTACACCTTTTATGTGCAAAGCGGGAATAACAATGGCAAATGGAATCCTTATGTGTCCTCGTTCAGCTTTGTAATTAACCCGGCTTACTGGGAAACATGGTGGTTCAGGGCGCTGATAATACTTGCGGTGGCATTTATTTTATACCGGCTGTACCTGTACCGCGTTCAGCATATCCTGGCCATAGAAAGGATCCGCGAACGCATCGCTTCCGATTTTCACGATGATATAGGTTCGGCGCTGAGCAGTATCTCCATCTTCAGCGAGGTGGCCGATAACCAGCTGAAGCAGCAGGCCCCGCCTGAGCAAACGCGTGAAATGATAGGCCGCATCTCGTTCCATGCCCGCAATATGCTCGACGCGATGGACGATATTATATGGGCCGTAAATCCGCAGAACGATCATTTTAATGACCTGGCTGTGCGTATGCGCGAGTTTGCCATTCCGCTGCTGGAAGCGAAGAACATTCATTTCGATATGGCGATAAACGAGGATATATTGGGGGCTCGCATTAAAATGGAAGCCCGGAAAAATATCTTCATGATATTTAAGGAGTGCATCAACAATATCATCAAACATGCCGATTGTACCGAAATGAAGCTATCGGTAAAAAAAGTGAATAACCAGCTGGAACTGGTGATCAGCGATAACGGCAAGGGCTTTGACATCGATGCGAAAAATAACCGTAACGGACTGAAAAATATGCAAAAGCGCGCAGCCGAAATTCAGGGTAAACTGGAGGTGACCACGCAGCAGGGAAAGGGTACCGTTACCCGCCTGCTGGTAAATATCATATAGATGTATTATTGGCGGGCTGCGCACGGCGAACTATTTTTAGCAACCTAACTGGATAGATAAATTGGAGATCAGGGTTTCGATATTTGATGATAACAGCGCACTGCGCGATGGGCTGTTTTACCTGATATCGGGTACGCCCGGCTTTACGGTTGCGGGTGCTTATCCTGATTGTAACCAGGTACTGGAACACCTGAACAACGACAAGCCCGATGTAGTACTGATGGATATTGATATGCCCGGCCTGAACGGCATTGCGGCAACCGCCCTGATAAAAAGTCATTTCCCTGCCCTGAACGTACTGATACTGACGGCCTATGACGACAGTATTAAAATATTCGACGCCCTGCAATCAGGGGCTACAGGTTATTTGCTGAAGAAAACTCCGCCTGCAAAAATACTGGAAGCCATTACCGAAGTAAGCCAGGGCGGCGCACCCATGAACGCCAGTATTGCCCGTAAGGTGCTGGAATTTTTCAGCGAAAAGAAGAATATCAGCGTTAATGAATACGACCTGTCGGCACGCGAAAAGGAGGTGCTCACCTGCCTGGTTAAAGGCGACAGCTATAAGATGATAGCCGCACACTGTTTCATTAGCATGGGCACGGTTTGCACGCACATTACCAACATCTACAAGAAACTGCACGTAAATTCCAAATCGGAAGCGGTAGCCAAGGCCATACGTGAGCGGCTGGTTATTGACGGCGTGTAGTGGAGGAGATTTAAGAGCCAAGAAGTCAAGAATCAAGAGCCAAGAATTAAGACTGTATAAACTTCATTTTTTGCGATAGCTTCTTGGTCATTGCTTCGTTCCCCGCATTTTTATTTTTCTCTTTCTTAAATCTTGATTCCTGGCTCTTGACTTCCTGGTTCTTGATTCGCGGCTTTTTGCCTCTTCCCTTCAATATCATAGGCTTATATGATTGACCTGCAAACGCATATTGTTCACCTTCGTGGTAAATAATCGCGGGCCTGTTAGGGGTTGATTTATAATGTATTAGCCGGATGGCTTTAGTGCATTTTAAATTCTGCGGTGATCTATACCAAACAGTATCATGAAAACATTTTTACCATTACAAAAATTCGAGGCCTTGCTGACTTCCGTTGCCGTGAGGACAATCATAGCATGCCTGATTATGCTGGGACCGGATGGTGGTTTATATGCCGCCAATGCCCCGCTTAAAAAAAATAATGACAGTCATCTGCATAGAACAGCCCTTAAGCCAGGTTCAGCAAAAAGAAATTTTACCGTGCCAACCGTGAGTTATACCGGGCCGATCAATTGTGTTTTAAATAACTCCATTATAGCCCGTACCCCTGCAAGCAGCGGTGTTGGGGCACCCGGTTACACGGCAGCGCCCGTTCCGTTAGGGTCAGGGTTCAGCAAGCCATCGGGTATAACGGCAGATGCATCGGGAAATATTTTTGTGGCCGATTATATGAATAATGCCATCAAGGAAATTCCGGCGGGTGGCGGGGCTCCGGTAAGTATCGGGTCGGGTTTTATTAAGCCGGTGGGTATAGCGGTTGATTCGCAGGGTAATTTATACATCACCCTCGAAGGCAGCGCTATCGTTTACCAGCGCTTAAAGGTGAATGGC
>DATCQV010000111.1:0-44840 GCA_036569325.1 Mucilaginibacter sp.
TGGGCTATGACCGCCCAGAAGCTGGCCATTTGGTTTCCCGAAAGAATGATATTAGATTTGATGTAGCGATCAATCCCAGGCACGTCCCGGCCCATGGGCCGGGACGTGCCTGGGATTGACACAGTTTATTTTACAGACCCACATAGGACATTGGCGCCAATGCATAGTTCAGAGATTGCTTCGTGCCTCGCAATGACGCCGGTATTGTTATCGGAATCCTGTCTATTGTTTATTCTTTTATCTTGGCTCCTGGTTCTTGATTCTTGGCTCTTGACTCAGGGTATATTCAAAAACTTATGTGTTTGCAGCGATATTTCCCATTGGGGGTTGTTCATTACATAATCTACGATAAGTGGGGTCATTTCTTTTGATTTAGACCATTCCGGCTGCAGGAATAGCTTGCAGTTTGATGAAACCAGCTTCGCGTTCTCCTCAGCAAAAGCAAAGTCCGACTTATTGAACACGATCACTTTCAGTTCGTCAGCATTGGCCGCAACCAAACGCATCGGTCCTTTGAATTTTTTGGGCGATAGGCAGATCCAATCCCAATTGCCTGAAAGGGGGTAAGCGCCTGAAGTTTCGATAAAAGTCTTGATTCCGCGTTGTTGAAGACCGGCGGTCAGGTAATCCAAATTATAGATCAATGGTTCGCCGCCGGTAACTACCACCGCTTTAGACGGATGTTTCGACGCATTTTCAATGATCTGATCAGCCGATGTGAGCGCGTGCAGCTCGGCATCCCAGCTTTCTTTCACATCGCACCAGTGGCAGCCAACGTCACAGCCACCCAGGCGGATAAAATAGGCAGCCTTACCGGTGTTATATCCTTCCCCCTGTATCGTATAAAACTCTTCCATTAAAGGAAGTAATGTGCCGTCTTCCGGAATCTGGTGTGCCATAATTTGAAACCGCAAAAATACGGTTTTGAGCGTAAAGCAGAAAGCGATAGGTGACATTATAAAATTGACACTCCGCCAATAAAGCGAAAAGTAAAAAGACCAAAGTAGAAAGCCGGTACCAACATTGTTAAGTAAAGGTATTTGCTTTAGTCTTTTTTGCTTTCCGTTCTTTTCTCCTCCCAAAAGCTTTCGGCTTTAGTCTTTCCGCTTTTCGCTTTTTCTCCCTAAATTGGCGTTATGAAAAAACTTTACTTCGCAGTACTATTTTTCATGCTGTTGGGCTTGTCTTCCTGCGTCGATGTGGAGGAGCAATACAACTTTAAACAGGACGGATCATGCAACGTGATCTATGGTTTTGATATGGGCAGTGCAGTTTCCGTACTGATGAACCTCATGTCCGACTCTGTAAAGGCCACACCCCAGTTTAAACTGGTAAAGGACACCACGCTCAATTTTTACTCCGCACTGCCCGATACCACACAGGCTAAGATGAGTCCCGAAGAGGTCACTATGGCGCAGGCAAGCAACCTTTCCGTAAAGATGAACCTGCCTAATAACATTATGAAGATCAGTATTAACCACACGGCAAAAAACGCCGCCGACCTTGAATACTATCTCAAGCATATTTCCAAAATATCGATGAACAGCCAGCTAAAAGCCATTGCGAAGGATCAGAGGCCGCCCGCGGGCTTTGATGCCCGGCAGCTGGCGGCAGGCGAGGACTATTATACCTACGAGATCACCCCGCATAAGTTTTACCGCATTATTGATAAGGAAAAATTCAATGCGTTTGTAAAGAAGACAAGCTCCGCATTTTCCATGGCAAAGGCAATGCTCATTGACATGCCTTACAAAGTGATCCTTAACTTTGCCAAACCTGTGAAGAAAGTGAACAACCCTAAAGCCATCGTATCTGCCGACAGGAAACGTGTAACGCTCATCACTAACATGGACGACGTGATGAAAAACCCGGCTTTGATGAACTTAAAGATCGATTTTTAGCTATGAAGTGGTACCCCGTACCGGATGCTCCCGACCTCAGCAAACCATTTCTCAAAAAAGTAAAAATAGGCGACAAAAGTATTTGTCTTGTCGGCTATGAGGGGAAACTGTACGCGGTATCGGCTATTTGCCCGCACCAGGGCTTTGATATGACCGCCGGCGGCTATTGCGAAAACGGAAAACTTATTTGCCCGCTGCATGGTTACTCCTTTGATCTTCAGACAGGAAAAGGTCCGCAGGATTATGTCAAGACCTTTCCGGTAAAAGTTGAAGGCGATACCGTTTATATCGCAACACCGTCTATGCTGGACGACCTAAAGAAATTATTCAGATGAACATACGAGCAATCGACTATATAACCGAAGACTTCTACGAATCCCTCAGCTTCCAGGACGGCGAACTTCCCGACCTTGAAACCGTTAAGAGCTTATTTCATGACGATGGCCTGCTGATCAACAACAGCTTTGCCCGCCCCATGTCATTCACGGTTGAAAGTTACACCCAAAACATTGAAACCCAGATAGCCGACGGCACCCTGAAACAATTTATGCAGCGCGAGCTCTACTCGCAAACGGAAGCGTTCGCAAAGGTAGCCCGCCGTGTAAGTGTTTATGAATACTCCCTTACCGACCAAATAACCGGCAAACATCCCCGCGGTATCAATTACATTCAATTCATTTTGATTGACGATACCTGGAAGATCGCCTCGATGGCTTGGGCTGATGAAAATGAAAATCATCAGATCCCGGAAGAGTATCTAGGATGAGGGGAGATAGAGTCAAGAACCAAGAATCAAGAACCAAGAATCAAGAGCCAAGATATGAAATAAGACAATTTGCTTTCTATCTTGATTCTTGGCTCTTGATTCTTGACTCTAACTATAAACTTTTTTATTAGCCGAAGCCAGCGTATTCTTCAACAACCCAATAATGGTCATCAAACCAACGCCACCCGGTACAGGTGTGATCCAGGAGGCTTTCTGCGAAACTCCTTCAAAGTCAACGTCACCATAAAGCTTAAAGCCCGATTTGGTTACAGTGCTCGTTTCGCGGTTCATGCCCACATCAATTACCACCACACCGTCTTTCACCATATCAGCTGTAATGAAGTTCTTTTTGCCGATGGCAACGATCAATATATCTGCATCTAAGGTAAATTTCTTAATATCCGGCGTACGGCTATGGCAAATGGTTACAGTACAGTTACCCGGAGTGGTATTACGCGCCATCAGAATGCTCATCGGCGAACCCACAATATTACTGCGACCAACCACCACACAATGTTTCCCGGCTGTTTCAATGCCGTATTCCTTCAGCATCAGGGTAATGCCGTAGGGAGTAGCAGGAATAAACGATGGTAAATTACGCTGCATACGTCCCAAATTTACCGGGTGGAAACCATCCACATCCTTCCGGTGATCGATACGCTCGGTTACTTTTTCGGGATCGATATGTTTAGGAAGCGGTAATTGAACGATGATACCGTCAATATCTGCATCGGCATTCAGTTCCTCAACCTTAGCCAGTAATTCGGCTTCAGTTACATCAGCCTCATAACGTACCAAAGTAGATTTAAAACCTACTGCCTCACAATTCTTTATCTTGCTGGCAACATAGGTTTCACTACCGCCGTCGTGCCCAACCAGCACCGCCACCAAATGCGGCTTGCGCCCGGTCTCAGCCAAAATTTTAGCTGCGGCTTCAGCTATTTCTCCTTTAAGTTTTGTTGATACGTATTTTCCGTCGAGTAATTGCATAGTATTAAGAGTGAAGAATCAAGAGCCAAGACGAAAAACCTCAAACAAAATAAACATGTACTTTTTATCTTGACTCTTGGTTCTTAGCTCTTAGCTCAAGCGCTAATTATTAATCCAGTTTCAGTACCGCCATAAACGCGCTTTGCGGTATTTCCACGTTGCCTACCTGGCGCATGCGTTTTTTTCCGGCCTTTTGTTTTTCCAGCAGTTTACGTTTACGCGAGATGTCGCCGCCGTAGCATTTGGCCGTAACGTCTTTACGCATGGCTTTCACCGTTTCGCGGGCAATGATCTTGGCACCGATAGATGCCTGTATAATGATCTCGAACTGCTGCCGGGGCAATAGCTCCTTCAGTTTTTCGCAGATCTTTTTACCAAAATCATAAGAGTTGCTGCGGTGGATCAGCGACGACAACGCATCAACAGGCTCGCTGTTCAGGCGGATATCCAGTTTAACCAGGTCCGATTGACGGTAGCCGATCTGGTGATAGTCAAAAGAAGCATACCCTTTCGAAATAGTCTTCAGCTTATCGTAAAAGTCGAATACGATCTCGCCCATCGGCATTTCGAATACCAGTTCCACGCGATCTGATGTCAGGTACGACTGGTTCGTGATCATACCGCGTTTCTGGATACAAAGTGACATTACAGGTCCTACAAAGTCGGACTTGGTAATAATGGTTGCTTTGATAAAAGGCTCTTCCACGAAATCGATCTTTGACGGATCGGGAAGATCCGACGGGTTATTGATCTCTATCTCTTCGCCTTTGGTAGTATAAGCTTTGTACGATACGTTGGGAACGGTGGTAATTACCGTCATGTTGAACTCGCGCTCCAAACGTTCCTGGATGATCTCCATGTGCAGCATTCCTAAGAAACCGCAACGGAAACCAAAGCCCAGCGCTGCCGACGATTCGGGTTCAAACACCAGCGAGGCATCGTTTAGCTGCAATTTCGCCATCGATTCGCGCAATTCTTCGTAATCTTCAGTATCAACGGGGTAAATACCGGCGAATACCATCGGTTTTACCTCTTCAAACCCCTGAATTCCTTCAGCACACGGACGCGCAACATTCGTTATCGTGTCACCAACCTTAACTTCTCTCGCTTCTTTAATCCCGGAAATAATATAGCCCACATCACCCGTCTTGATCACATCTTTGGCCAGCGGACGAAGCTTCAGCGTTCCAACTTCATCGGCAATATATTCCTTTTCGGTAGCTACGAATTTTACCTTGTCATTCTTGCGGATCTCGCCGTTCACCACCTTAAAGTAAGCGATAATGCCACGGAACGAGTTGAACACACTGTCAAAGATCAACGCCTGCAACGGAGCTTCAGGGTCGCCAACCGGGGCAGGAACACGCTCAACAATGGCACGCAAAATATCATGCACCCCCATGCCGGTCTTACCTGATGCAGGGATGATCTCATCACGTTTGCAACCAATCAGGTCTACGATCTGGTCTTTAACCTCCTCCGGCATAGCGCCCGGAAGGTCCATTTTATTGAGGATAGGAATGATTTCGAGGTCGTTCTCCAGCGCCAGGTACAGGTTGGAAATGGTTTGCGCCTGGATGCCCTGCGCGGCATCAACGATCAGTAACGCACCTTCGCACGCTGCAATAGAACGGGAAACTTCGTACGAGAAATCCACGTGTCCCGGCGTGTCAATCAGGTTCAGTGTATATTTCTGACCATCAAGCTCATAATCCATCTGTATGGCATGACTTTTTATGGTGATGCCTCGCTCGCGCTCAAGGTCCATATCGTCAAGCAGTTGCGCCTGCGACTCCCGTTGCGTGATGGTATTGGTATATTCTAACAACCTGTCGGCAAGTGTACTTTTGCCGTGGTCGATGTGTGCGATGATACAAAAATTACGAATGTGTTCCATTGAACCGCAAAAGTAGCTTTTTTGGATGAGATTTTTTAGAGGAAAATCGGCCTTCGGTTAGTCGTTTGTTAATGTCAGAAACTAAAGCAACTCAAACAAGCAAGCCATCAAATTAAAACAAAAATGAAAACAGATACCATACCACAATGTACCTTCCCGGATGCGTGCATAACCTATGATCAATGCAAAGGGTATCAACCAAAAAAGTGAGAAGAGGCTCAAATGAATGATGCCGAACAAAAATGCTGAAACGAAAACGGCCTGCCGGACATCGGCAATTTCCAGAAGATTGCCAAGTAAATAACCCCTAAAACCGATCTCTTCAAAAATGGCGGGCACGACAGCCATATAAAATACAACTATAAAACTCGCCAGCAGATGCCCTTTGGCAAAGCTAAAATAGTGTTCATCCTTCGAGAAAATAGCAATATTAAGCCAACCGACGAGGTAGTGTACAACAAATGCCCCAGCCACTGCAACAGCAAGATAGGCCGCGAGCTTTTGGATTGAAAAATTGGGCCATCTGAAGAGCTTTTTGTTAGTATTCCAGTTAAAGCAGAAAAAGACGACGGCGGTTGCACACAGAACGCCATCCATGAACAGTTCCCAACTGAGGGTGTTAAAGACGTCGACAAACTTACCCATAGCACATACAAAAATGTAAATGCCGTAAAATAATGCCGACTGTTTAAGCAACAGCCAGTTGCTTTCAAGTGTGCGGTTTTCTCCTACTATTTGCCTGGCGCCGCAATTATTGCAATATTTTCCTGAAACATCGATCAAATGCCCACATTGCACACAGGCCTTTGTCGGCGGTCCATCCCGAAGCAATTCTTCCAAACTTAAAGAAGCTGATTTTCTTTTTTCATCTTTTCGATCTCGAGTGCTGCTTTAAGCCCTTTTATCAGGAAACCGACTATTATGATTTTCATAATTAAGCCTTTAATGATGGTGACAGGATCAATTATGGCATTCAACACCACCACAATAGCATAGAGGGCAAGTCCGGAAATTATACAGGCGAGGGGCTTTTTACGTGCATATCCGCCTAAAGCCAAAAAGATCATAGCCAACACAAGGTTAAGTATAAGCGTTACTACCGCATCCTCACTATCTTTATTCGTGACATAAACAATCAGACCGCTTATCACGAAAATGGCGGAAAGGTAATACAGTGAATTGGCGGCTTTCCTTACTTCGGCATTGAATTCAAAATGATCGATATCCCGAAAGTCCTTTTGTACGCGAAAATTGCTTTGTTCCTGAGCGGTGCCTTTCAGCGGATAGCCGCAGTTCTGGCAAAATGCATCTTCAGCCGAAACGTCTTTATAACATGAGTTGCATCGTTCAGTTGGTTGGGCACTTGGTAAAGCAGAGGTTTCCATTATTTGTAGTTTAAGATAATTAGTCCTTAAATATAAAAATCGAAATTGAATTTAAAAGAAGTTCTGTTAAGAAATTCCCTAAACCTTAGTTCCCCGCCTCCACAAACACCGGCGTCTCCGTTACTTCCAGCGTAACCTTTCCATTAACGGTGCTCACAGTTTTGTTATCCGTTACATCAGCACCCATTTTCAGGCTATGAATGATGGCTTTCGGCGCCTTTCCAAAATCAAGCGTATAATTGGCTTTCCGCCCGGTTTCATCCGGAATGGTGAGAATGTACATAGTTTTTCCATCCAGCTTATATACATCCACTAAAGGGTCGGCGTTAATAGTCTTCACATAATTATAATTGCCCATTAGCTTGGTTGTCTGCAAAATATAATCGGCAGCGGGGCGCCGTTTAATGCCCTCGGCGAGGCCGGAAGTAGCGTATTGTGAAGTTCCGCCGGCATGATCGTCAAATAACTGGTAAAAGAATACCCGTTTTATACCATAGCGTATATATAGGAGCGAAGTACGCAAGATCCAATCTGCCTGGTTAGCCAGTACCGTTTTTGAACCGATAGACTCTGCACGCTGATAACTTTCCTGGTTAATGTCATAGCCGGTTTCGGTTACCCATACTTCAGGTTTTTGCGGCAAACTGTTAGCCAGCGTCATAAACTGCTTGGCCACTTCGCCGGTTATGGAAAGTTCGGGGGCGATGCCTGTAGTGGGTTTCTTTTGTATGCGGACGTCGCCGGTATTGGAATACAAGTGGTAATTGATCACATCGAAACAGAGGTTCACGCTGCCATCGCTCTTTACTCCGCGGTTAGTCCGGCACCAGTCGATGATACGCTGTACGAATTTCACATCGGCAGTAGCAAGTCCGCCCATTACCACCTGCATCGATGGATCGGCAGTTTTAACACCGACGCCGGGCCCGAGCTTACCTATGTTGCCATCATAAAACGCCGATAGGTTCGCCGCGTATTGCTCGGCGGTTTGGTGCGATTCGTCATTTCCCCACCATTTATCGCGCTCGTTACCGCATTCTATGTATTTCAGTACGCCCAACCCAATCAACGGCTCATTGGGAATGTCGTTGTTCCAGCGTTTACGCGTATCAACCTTAACCAGCGATTTATCGATATTCTTATTGTACCCATATCGCGCAGCCAGTTGGAAAGCCATCCGCGCCTGATCGGCGTACGATGCCGGGTCGTTTAAGCTTTGTCCGTAAGGCGCCGGTGCATTGTCATCATCGCGCGAGCTGGCCGGATAGGTGTTTGCCAGCCATTCGGGAATACTTTTCAGGTCGGCTAACACAAGGATGCCATCCTGTTTGCAGCGCTGGTAAATGATATCCTCATTCCAGCCACCATTATTGGTGGGGTTGAATGTATAATTGCCTCTGGTGGTTTCAACACGGTTCCAATTCAGGTAATGACGCACCGCCGAAAACACCTTGATGAGCGCCATATTGTCCTCATAAATATGCTTCCTGTCGTTCGGACTACCCGGATTCTCCAAAAAGTTCCATTCATACCCGTTAATGCCGAACATGTTTTTCAGCGGGATGGGGTTCGCGCTGTGATCGACGTTCAGCGCCGGCAGGCTCGATGAATTAACCTTATTGGTATCCGGTCCCTTAATGGCCTGGTTCAGGTATTCAACACTTTCATTCGATTTGGAGTCCGGCTGGCACCTGCTGCCGGTCAGCGAAATGATGGTAATAACTACAAGGATTGTTTTGCAATAAGGATTCAACTTCATACGTGATATTTTAACGCATTGCTACTGTTTTTATGCAATGCGGCAAATGGCAGGGGCACCGCTTATACGTATTCAATCGAACCCGGGTTTGGAAAATTTGTTTTAAGTCGTCTCAAATTGCAGTGTGCTCAGGTACCGGTAAAGGCCCTGTTCGTTAACCATCAGTTCCTGGTGGCTGCCCGATTCAATGATCTTGCCCTTTTCCAGTACGATAATTTTATCAGCTTCGCGGATGGTTGATAAACGGTGAGCGATGATAATTGACGTGCGGCCCTTCATCAATTCTTCCAATGCTTCCTGTACCAAACGCTCTGACTCAGAGTCGAGTGAAGAGGTAGCTTCATCCAATATCAATATCGATGGATTTTTAAGTAAAGCCCTGGCAATGGCAATCCGTTGCCGCTGCCCGCCCGAAAGCTTGACGCCACGCTCGCCCACAACCGTATCATACCCTTCGGGGAACGATGTGATAAACTGGTGCGCATTGGCCCTTTGCGCCGCCTGTATAATTTCATCATCGGTAGCAGAAAGTTTGCCGTAGGCGATATTCTCGCGGATAGTTCCGCCAAACAGCATCACGTCCTGCGGCACGATGGCCACCTGGTTGCGGATATCCGTCAGCGAATATGCATTTGCAGGCAAACCGTCAAACGAAATAAAGCCCTTTTGCGGATGATAAAATTGCAGGATGAGTGCAGCCATCGTCGATTTACCCGAACCGCTCGGCCCTACGATAGCCACTTTCTGACCAGCCCCGGCTTCGAACGAAACATCATCCAGCACCGTCAATTCCGGGCGGGAAGGGTAGGAGAAGGTCACCTGATTAAAGGCAAGGTTGCCATTGATACCCTGTTGAATAACATTGTTCTTTTCATCGATAGATACCGCTTCACCCTGCTCGTCCAGTATCTCCAAAACACGCTCACTCGCTCCAACCGCTCTCTGAACGTTGGCATACAATTCCGGGAAACTACCCATAGCGCTGCCCACAAACATGGCATACAACGCAAATTTCACCAATTCACCGGCCTTAATCTCACCGTGACTAACCAGTATACAGCCATAGCCCACAATAGCCACAATGGCACCGAACAAACAGAACACGATAAATGATACGAAAATGCCCCGGTATTTTGCCCCCTTAATGGCTATGTCGGCCACGTCGCGAATGTTCTTTCCATAGCGGGCAGCCTCGTAAGCCTCATTCACAAAAGCCTTTACATTGGCAATGCCTTGCAAAGTTTCTTCAATAACGGTATTTGATTCGGCCAGTTTATCCTGGGCCTCGCGCGAGATCTTACGAATAAACCGTCCAAAAAACACGCCGAACACAGCCAGCGGCGGAATCAGCAGCAACATGGCAATAGCCAGCTTAACGGAGATGATGGCCATAAAAGCCACGCCGCCAATCAGTAACACGGTTTGCCTGATCAATTCAGCTATGGTAGTAGTCAATGTATCCTGAATTTGGGAAAGATCGGCAGAGATGCGGCTGTTCAATTCCCCTACGCGACGGTTTGAGAAAAAGTTCATCGGCAGGGTGATAAGCTTAAAATAAGTATCACGCCTGATATCGGCCAGCGAGCGCTCGGCCACATTCACAAACCACAGGATCCTGAAAAACGATACAAAGGCCTGTGCAAACAGCACGCAGAATGCCACCAGCAATATTCCACTGATGGTTGAGGGCAGCACCCCCTTATTGTGCACCTTCCCTTGTGCCGTATCGATCAATCCGCCGATGAATGATGGAAACGCCAGCCCCACCAAGCTCGAAAGAAATAAAAATATCAAAGCCCCGGTGAATCTGCCGCGGTAAGGGCGCAGATAGGTAAGCAACCGCGATATTTTTTTTAAAGTTTGCCTGTTTAGTTTTGCTTTAGGCAACTCCGCTTCTGGGGTGTTACTGCTATTTAGTCGTCTTCTTGCCATTCAATAAAAATCTTTTCATCAGGTAAGACGATTGAAGTGGTAAAACATTTTAAGAAAAGTAAAAAAGGAGGTTTGGCATTGGGCATTAGTCATAGGGTTTGCGGGGTTTCTGCGGGTAAGGTTACCGGGAATGCCCCATAATATGAGACACGATGTATTGTGTCTCAACAAAAAATCCTTTTTCCTCGCACCGAAGAGAGGATCGCCGAGCGATATTAACGCTTATACTTTACTGTAACCCAATTTGTTAGACTGCCCCCATCGGGGGGCAATATTGGTAGAAAAACGAAACAGAAAAAATTCGCTCCGTAGGAGCGTAACCGGCGTTCAGGCTCGCCGAATAACATATCAACTACCGTCGCCGGCTTTTTCCTTTAACCGGCGTAGTCCTCCTTCTTCCAAAAAGTGCTATCAACGCTACCAATGCCAGTGCAATGATCACCAACATTAGCGTATTTTTGGTTTTCTCCGCCTGCTGCTCCTGCTTTTCCGAATCAGCCCGTAAAGCATCCAGTTGCGCCCGCTGCCTGTTGATGGTGCTCATATAGCCAAGCGTGGCCGATTCCGTTTCCTTCGATTGCGTCTGGACCTGCTTTTGCTGAAAAGCGCGGTATTCAAGTAAGATCTTCAGCTCGCGGTAAATGGAATCGTCGGCTTTAACAATATCCATCAGGATATCATTAGAGCGGCGGATGTCTTTCTTTGTTTGCAGGCCGAAAATTCCGGTGTGCTGTTTTAAGCTCTCGTCATACTTGCTGAATTTGGCCGTCCTTGCCGCCAGCATAGCGTTGATCTTTTTACGTTGTAGCTGATAAGCGACTGAATCGGTATTGAGCTGGGCAAAAAGAAGAGTAGCCGTAAAAGCAAGTGCAACAAACAGAATAAATTTCTTCATCACTCCAAAAAATCAATAATCACGCTATCACCTAATCCCAGTCCAAGCAGTCCGCTTGCATTTCCTTTGTTAATGGCTATCTCCAAATGATCGCTGATCCCGAACAGGCATAACTTTTCGCCCTCCGGAACCTCGTTATAATGCCAGCTTAAATGATTAATGGTTTCATTTCGCTTGAACGACAGCATAAAGTTGCGCCCCTGCTGCACGCGGTTAAAAAACTCTTTGGTGATGTTAGTGATCACGTTTTGAAACGAATCGATATAGATCACTACGCCTTTGATCAGGTTTTTCTCCACCACCGGCTGCAGGTTCATCTTTTTCTCGATATCCGCTACCGGGATACCTATTTTGTCGAGCGCACCGCCCTGTGCAAGATGACAGGCGGCTTTCACAAAAATGTCGGCCAGCGGGAAGTGCAGGAACTTCAGGTCCTGCATAATATTGATCTCTACAACCTCATCCGGCTCCGCATCGAACATGAGCGAAAAAATGCCGTTGTCGGCGCCTACAAAATAGTGATTCCGGTATTTGATGGCCAGGTAGCGCGTGCCCGTATTGAACACGGTATCGATGCCGATCAGGTGCACCGTTTCGTCGGGGAAATAATGAAAACTATTCTTTAAAATGAAAGCCGCCTGCTGTATATTGTACGCGGCAACACTGTTGGTAATGTCAACAATATTAACGGTGGGTAACAACTTATAGATACTACCTTTAAGGGCAGCCTGATAAATATCTTTATCGCCCAGATCAGTAGTTAAAGTTATTATTGCCATTAATTATTTAAATATTTATCGCTAATCTTGTGCTTGTAATTATGAAGAAAGATATGAGATTTGAGACGTGAGATTTGAGACAAATAATCTCATATCTCACGTCTGATATCTCAAATCTTAGCAACTGCAAATATTCAATTTTAATTCATAAAAATCGGCAACTAAAAATCAATTTGTATTGAACGAACTAAAATTATCGATAGAGGAAATTAACCCGGCTGTGTTGTGGGGACCTAATAATGATCATTTTGAGATCATTAAAAAACAGTATCCCAAGTTAAAAATTGTGGCCAGGGGAAACGAGGTAAAAGTGCTGGGCGACGATAACGAACTGCATATATTCCAGGAAAAATTTCAGCACCTGCTTAAGCACGTAGAGAAATTTGAAAACCTGAACATCACCGATCTGGAACGCATACTCGGCTCTAAAATAGAGACTTCTTCGTCGGCCGATCCGGCAGCGGATAAGTTTGCCAGCGGTGAGGTGATCGTTTTCGGTCCGAACGGCGTAATGGTAAAGGCACGTACCACCAACCAGCGCCGGATGGTGGATAGTATCGCCAAAAGCGACATCCTTTTTGCCATAGGCCCGGCAGGTACCGGTAAAACGTATACTGCGGTTGCCTTGGCCGTAAGGGCATTGAAAAATAAGGACATCAAACGCATTATCTTGACCCGTCCCGCTGTAGAGGCAGGGGAGAACCTTGGCTTTTTGCCCGGCGATTTGAAGGAAAAGATCGATCCGTACCTGCGCCCGCTTTACGATGCACTTGATGATATGATCCCGGCCGAAAAACTGAAAATTTATCTCGAGAACCGAACCATCGAAATTGCGCCATTGGCCTTTATGCGTGGTCGTACGCTGGATAACTGTTTTGTAATTCTCGACGAAGCCCAAAATGCCACCGATATGCAGTTAAAAATGTTCCTGACGCGCATGGGGCCTTCGGCCAAATTCATCGTAACCGGCGACGTAACGCAGATAGACTTGCCCAAAAAACAACAATCAGGCCTGCATACGGCATTGAGAATTTTAACTGATATACCAGGTATAGACATCGTTTACCTGAGCGGCGAAGACGTGGTACGCCACAAACTGGTACGCAGAATATTGGCCGCTTACGGGGATATACAATAACTGGTTCATAGTTGATGGTTCATAGTTCATAGCAGAAATGGCGTTTCGGTTTGAAGATTTGCAAGTTTGGCAAAAAGCAATGGACTTAGACGAAGAAATTAACCAGCTTACAAAGAATTTTCCAAAAGACGAGATATACATATTAACTTCGCAAATTAAACGCGCGGCAGACTCGGTGATATTAAATATTGCTGAAGGATCGACAGGGCAAAGTAAAGCCGTTTTCAAAGTATTTTTAGGCTACTCCCTGCGTTCTGCAATCGAGGTGGTAAGTTGCCTTTTTATTGCCAAGCGAAGAAATTATATTAACGAAGAGAAATTTAAAACACTTTATAGTGATTACGAAACTTTAGTTAAGATGATAACCGCATTGCGAAACTCATTTTAACACTATGAACCATGAACTATGAACCATGAACTAACTGCAATTAAAGAAACACACTTTAACTTTCCCGGACAGACTAATTTTTATAAAGGTAAGGTAAGAGACGTATATACAATCGATAACAAATACCTGGTAATGGTGGTGAGCGACCGCATTTCTGCATTCGATGTGGTACTTCCTGAACCAATCCCTTACAAAGGACAGGTATTGAATCAGATAGCCGCCAAATTTCTGGAAGCCACATCAGACATTGTTCCAAACTGGGTGGTTAATATACCCGACCCAAGTGTTACTATAGGCCGTATTTGCGAGCCGTTTAAGGTTGAAATGGTGATTCGTGGTTATTTGGCCGGTCATGCAGCGCGTGAATATGCGGCAGGTAAAAGAGAAGTTTGCGGTGTTAGTCTTCCAGAGGGATTAAAAGAGAATGATAAATTGCCCGAGCCTATCATCACGCCAACCACCAAAGCAGCAGTAGGGCATGATGAAGACATTTCTAAGGAAGATATTCTTGCCCGCGGTATTGTATCGTCTGAAGATTACGAGCAATTGGAAAAATACACCCGTGCGCTATTTCAGCGCGGCACCGAGATTGCCGGTAAACAAGGATTGATTTTAGTGGACACCAAATATGAGTTTGGCAAAGCCGACGGCACCATTTATCTCATCGACGAGATTCACACCCCGGATTCATCGCGTTATTTCTACAGCGAAGGTTACGCTGAGCGCCAGGAAAAAGGCGAGGCTCAAAAACAGTTGTCGAAAGAATTTGTGCGCCGCTGGTTGATTGAAAATGGTTTTCAGGGTAAGGACGGACAAGCAGTTCCCGAAATGACGCCTGAGAAAGTAGAATCTATTTCCGAGCGCTATATAGAATTGTACGAGCAGATCACCGGCGAGCAGTTTATAAAACCCGATTCGGGCAATGTTTTGGAGCGTGTTGAAAAAGCGATAAATAATGCACTAACTGCATTGTAATTTTCTTTTTGTACACAAAAAAATATATCTTAGCTTTTTAATTAATGTAAAAAAATGAAATTTACGGTTGACAAACACGAAAAATATATTCTGTTAAAGCTGAATGAATCCAAACTGAATTCATTGATCACTCCTCAGCTTAAATCTGAATTGATATTGATCAACACAGAGGGTCAGCGAAATATCATTTTCGACCTTTCGCAGGTAAAATTCGCTGATTCATCAGGCCTGAGCAGCCTGTTGGTTGGTCACCGCCTGTGTAAAAATGCTTCCGGTGCATTCATATTAACCGGCCTTAACGAACCTGTAGCCCGCCTTATCACCATCTCTCAACTCGACAGCGTTTTATCAATAGTTCCAACCTGCGAAGAAGCTATCGACCTTGTTTTTATGGAGGAAATTGAGAAGGAATTGAAGAAAGAAGCAAAATAAACCATCCGGTTGTTCTACCAGGTATGAAATTTGAAGTAACTATACTTGGCAGCAGTTCTGCAACCCCGATATTTAATAGAAATCCTACGTCACAGGCGCTCAATATCAATGAGCGTCTATATTTAATTGATTGCGGCGAGGGCACTCAACAGCAAATGCTGCGTTTCGACGTGAAGGCCAGCCGCATCGATCATATATTCATCAGTCATATTCACGGCGATCATTACCTCGGTATAGTTGGTCTGATCTCGTCTATGCATTTGAACGGACGTACCAGGCCGCTTTATATTTATTGCCCCGAACCGTTAAAGGCCATTATCGATATCCAGCTCGAGTTTTCGGAAACTACGCTGCAATATCCCATAGAATACAAATTCACCGATCCGGATAAGGTTGAGGTGCTTTTGGAGAACCAGGATATTACCATCCAAACCATTCCGTTGAATCATCGCATTGCCTGTACCGGTTTTTTGTTCAAAGAAAAAAAGCGGCAACGTAAACTGATCAAGGAAAAGATAGCTGACCTGGAAATTCCGGTGCCCTACTTTTCGGCGCTGAAAAAAGGAGCGGATTACACCGCACCCGATGGTACTGTTTATAAAAACAGCGATCTTACCATCGATTCTGCCGAGCCCAAAACATACGCCTACTGCTCCGATACCATGTACGATGAAAAGTACCTCAATCAGATCAGCAACGCCACTTTATTATATCACGAGGCCACCTTCCTCCACAACATGCTCGACAGGGCGCTGGAAACACATCATACCACAGCCCTGCAAGCCGCCGAAGTGGCCAAAACCACAAACGCGCAAAAGTTAATAATAGGCCATTTCTCAGCCCGCTACAAAGCCTTAAATGAATTACTGGATGAAGCCCGGTCTGTATTTCCAAATACGGAACTTGCCATAGAAGGGAAGACATTTTTGATAGGGGAGTGAAATAGAGATTAGAGGATTGTGATTAGAGATTTAGATTAGAAAGTACTGTGCTGCAAAACAATTCAGTACTAATAAACCCCCATCATGTCAGTTCTCGCTCTCGCTCGAAATGACAAAAAGAGAGTAATAGAAAAGGATACCCGTTTCCGAATATCCTCCTAATATCTAGTCTCCGATTAACTAATCTCTAACCGTCAATCCTTCTTCCCGCCAAAAACTGAGAAGCTAACATACCGTTTCGGATGTGCTTTCAGATCGATGAAGAGTGCATTTAAGTTTGCCGTAGCGTCTTTGAGGTTATTATACATTTTATCATCGTGCAATAGTAGGCCCAGCGTACCGTTGCTGGTATTGAGCTGCGCAATGGTCGCTTGCAGGTCGGCCATCGATTTGTTGGCGTTATCCAATGTTTGCTTTAGATTCGCACCGGCAATATCACTGCTAACTTTCTCAAAATTGGTGCTGATATTGGTTAAATGAGCCGTGGTGGTTTTCAGATTAGCCGATACAACCTCGGCGTTACTCATAATGCCGTTGATATGCTCGGTTTGCCCGCCAACAAGCGCATCAACCTTTTTGGTGGTGCCTTCCAGCGTTTGAAGCGAATTGGCTATGCTGGCAAAGCTCCGGTCCACATTCTTTTGAAAATTTGGGTTCAAAATTTTATTTATGGCAGCCAGTGATGAATCCAGTTTCGAGATCAGTTTCTCGGCTTTCAGCTGAATCGGCTGCAGGCTTTCGGCCAGGCTGCCCTGGATATCGGCGCGCAGCGTATCGTTATCATCTGCAAAAGTATTGCTGTTGCCATATTCAAAAACAATGGCCTTGCTGCCTAAAAGGTCGGTACTTACCAGCTTTGCAAGGGTGTTTGAAGGTACATTGTATTTCCTTTCAACCTTAAACTCAACAATAGTATGCCCATCGGGGCGCAATGTCATTTTTGAGATCCGGCCTATCTGGAAACCATTAACCAATACCGGCTTCGACACCGAAAGCCCGTCGACACTGCGATAAACAGCATAAAATTTATTAGACCCCGAGAAAATGTCGTTGCCCTTCAGGAAGCTGTACCCGAGTATAAGAATAGTAATAGCGATGGCCGTAAGCGCGCCTATTTTAGTTTCGTTTGATATTTTCATTTGTATAGATGTGAGATATTAGATATGAGATTTGGGATGTTTAACAGGATACAAGATTAAGAAATTTTTCCTTTTGTCTTATATCTCAAATCTCATGTCTCACATCTGCTCCCTACATAACCAATTATTGTGATACTTGTTCTACTTCGTTCTTGTAACTTGTCAGCGCCCTTACTATCGAAGCCACGATCTCATTTTGTCCGGCTTCTGAATTAAGGTAATCTTCCTCTTCGTGGTTGTTAATAAACCCGGTTTCTATCAACACCGCCGGCATTGCGCTGTGACATAACACCAATACGCCCTGTTCTTTAACACCATCGCTGTGCCTGCCGTCGCCTTCGGTAAATTCGGTGTTCAGCAGGTTGGCAAAGTGGATGCTTTGTTTTCTGTATTTGGCTTTAAACGCATTAATGGCGATCTGAGTGGCGGGATCGTCAGAAATATCTACCTTCTGCGTGCCTGCATCCTCTACCTCAAACAAGTTTTCGCGCAATGCCTCATGTTCTTCTTCCGAACGCCCGAAACGGTAAACCAAAAACAGAACGCCTTTGCCCGAACGGTCGGGTACCGACACTGTTCTGTACACCGTTTTGCCGTGTTTACGCCCAATTGCTTCGCGTACTCTCCTGTCGGCAAGCGAGTTGCAGTGGATGGATATAAAAAGGTCGCCTTTGTTTGAATTTGCTATTTCTGAGCGGGTTTTCAGGCCTACATCTGCCTCGCTGGTACGGGTCATTACCGTTTTCAGATCGGGCATATCTTTTTCTATCGCCTTTTGTAATTTAAGTGCTATTGCCAGCGTTACATTACTTTCAGTTGAATACGACCCCGAGGCGCCCGAGTGGGTGCCGTTAGGGCGGGTGCCGTGACCTGCATCGATCACAACTGTTTTAAGCTTGTAACCGGCGGTAACCGTATCGGCCGGAGAAGGACGAAATGCCGCGAACGAAAAAAAAGGTAGAGATGTACACAAAACCGATAAACCGTAAATCAATCTTTTCAATGCCTTATTTTTCATTATTTTTGAACGCTGTTAACTATATCTGCAAAAATACTATTCATAATCAATTTTGAAATTCGTAAGTCTTTTTTTTCTTGTTGCAATAATTTTAATAGCACAGGTAACGGCATCCGCGCACGTTAACAGTACTTATAAATATATTATACAAACGGATACAACTAAAAAATCTGATACAACCCGGAACAATAAAGCTGCTAAAGATAAAAAAAACAAACAGAAGCCAGCAGGAAAAAACGCTGTAAATAAAGCAGATACAGGAAAAAACAGCACCGAAGGCGGCCTGAAATCAGAGGTAAAATCACACGCGGAAGATTCAACAATTACCGATAATGTTCATGATATCCTTTACCTGTATGGCCGTGCACGGGTTACTTATGAAGATTTTGAGTTAGATGCCGATTATATCAGGGTGGATAAAAAGCACAACCTGCTGTTCGCTAAAGGCAGTATCGATCCTGTCACCAAACGATACATTGGCCGTCCGATCTCCAAGCAAAAGAACGATAAGCCGGTAGAGTCCGATTCCCTGCTGTTCAATTACAAAACGAAGAAGGGGAGGGTTTTTAACCCCATCTCCGATCAGGGCGGTAACTATTTGTCAGGGGGGGAGCTCAAAAAGCTGAACGAAACCGAAGTAGCCTACCGCAATACCACCTTCAGTACCTGCGATCTCCCGCAGCCCGATACCCATTTTGGCATAGTGATAACGAAAGGTATAGGAGAGAAGAATCGTATTATTTCAGGTCCGGCTTACCTGGAGATAGAAGGGATACCCCTGCCGCTGGCCATTCCCTTTGGCTTTTTCCCCAAGCCCGATCAACGCGCCTCTGGTGTCATCATCCCAACATTTGGTGAAGATCAGAAACTTGGTTTCTACCTGCGTAACTTCGGCTATTATATAGGTATAAGCGATTACCTCGATTTGACCAATACCGGAACCATTTATTCAAAAGGATCTTATGAGCTGAATACCACCGCCCATTATCTCAAACGCTATAAATACGGCGGCACGGTATCATTAAGCTATGGTTCACACAATTACGGTTTAGAGGGCGACCCGGCCCAAAAGGATTTCAACATCACGTGGTCGCACAACCAGGATCCGAACGCACACCCCGGGAGCACGTTCAGTGCATCGGTAAACGCCGGTACGTCAACTTATTACCGGAACGACCCGGCACAAAACAATTATAACCTTAGTTCGCTTACGCAAAATAACTTACGTTCGTCCATCAACTATAGCAAAACGTTCGAGGGTACGCCCTTCAATTTAAGCTTGGGTTTGTCGCACAGCCAGGATCTTACCCAAAAAACGGTAACGCTTCAATTGCCTACCGTGAGTTTCACCATGGCGTCCATCAATCCTTTCGACTCGAAAGATCGTGTAGGCGAGCAGAAATGGTACCAGAAGATCAGCGTAAGCTATAGCCTCGCTGCTACCAACGAAGTGGATAACATTCCCGAGAACCAGCTTTTTAAAGGCAGTACGTTATCGAAAAGGCTGGAGAGCCGCGCCGTGCACCAGATCCCGGTGGGATTGAGCCTGAACGTGCTGAAATATTTCCAGTTCAGCAGCTCGGTTAACTATACAGAACACTGGTACCTGCAAACCATAAGGCAGCAATACATTCGCGGCGGCATTAAACCCGACGGAACGCTCGTTGATGCTACTGTACCGGTACAGGATACGGTTAGCGGTTTCAGGCGGGCCGGCTCGTATGGTTTAAGCACTGGTCTCTCCACCAAGCTGTATAGTACGGTCAACTTTAAACGTGGAAATATCCTGGCTATCAGGCACGTTATGACGCCGACCATCAGCTTCAATTACAACCCCGATTTTTCCGACCCGCGCTTTGGCTATTATCAAACCATAGTTAGCAACGCTACGGTACCGCTGCCGGCTAAAACCACTACATATTCCATATTTCCGGATGGTTTCCCATCAAGAGGCAAATCGGCGGGTATAAGCTTTAACCTCGATAACACTATCGAAATGAAGCTGAAACCGAAAGCAACGGACACTTCGGGGAAGGCCAGAAAGGTGCCTATACTTGATGGTTTTTCATTGTCGACGTTCTACAACTTCGCGCAGGACTCGCTGAAGCTATCGCCTATTTCGTTTTCGGCGCATACGGGTATCTTAAATCAGAAGGTCAACCTGAGTCTTTATGGAACGTTCGATCCTTATGTTACACAGGTTATCGATACCATTTCCAATGGCGCTATAACAAAGTTCACCCGCAGGATCAACCGTTACACATTTCAGAATGGCCAATTCCCGCGGCTAACCACCATCAGCTTCTCGATGAGCGGAGCACTGAATTCGTCCACATTTAAACCGAAGCCGCCCGTTACACAAATGGGCAACACGCTGGCAACCATCAATGCCGATCAGGCGCAGCGGCTTGCATTTATAAACAGCGACCCGAGCGCCTATATCGATTTTAATGTGCCATGGAACCTGTCGTTCAACTATAACTTCAGCTTTAACAATAACGTCATCAGCACCAGCTCTACGAACACGGTGATGCTGAGCGGCGACGTCACGGTAACGAAGGGCTGGAAAGTTCAATACAATACCAACATCGACCTTCACCAGGGCAGGCTTGCCGTAAGCTCGTTCGGTATCTACCGCGACCTGCATTGCTGGGACCTGAACGTTCAATGGGTGCCGTTCGGCATTTACAAATCATACAACGTAACGCTGAAAGTAAAAGCCGCCGTTTTGCAGGATCTGAAACTAAGCAAACGCAGCGACTATACCAGCGGTTCATATTTTAACGGTAACCAATAATGTTTGCAGAAATTATTACCATTGGCGACGAGATCCTGATAGGGCAGATCGTCGACACTAATTCGGCCTGGATGGCGGCTCAACTGAATAATATCGGCATCCGCGTAAAACAGATCTCGTCCGTTTCCGATGATCGTGAGCATATTTTAACAGCATTAGCCGAGGCAGCAAACCGGGCCGATGTGATCCTGATAACAGGAGGTTTAGGCCCTACTAAAGACGATATTACCAAAAAAACCATCGGCGAATACTTCAACGCGGACATGGTTGAAAATGAAGATGCACTGAACAATGTGTTACGCATCTTTTCCAGATACAACCGCCCAATGCTCGACGTTAACCGGCTACAGGCGCAAGTGCCCGAAAATTGCGAGGTAATATTGAATAATAACGGCACCGCGCCTGGTATGTGGTTCAATGAAAAGGGGAAGATCTATGTTTCGATGCCGGGTGTGCCGCACGAAATGATGTATATGATGGAGGATTCAGTTATGCCAAAACTGAAGGCAACATTAAAGCTCCCGTTCATTATCCATAAAACAATATTAACAGCCGGCGAAGGCGAATCATACCTTGCAGAACGTATAGCTGATATTGAAGACGCGCTACCGCCATATATTAAATTAGCCTACCTGCCAAAATTAGGACAAGTGCGCCTGCGCCTGAGCGGTTACGGCGATAACGAAGCGTTGTTAAAAGGAGAGGTTGACGAATTTTCGGCCAGAATAGTTGAACGTGTGGGCAATGTCGTGGTCGCCGAAGAAGATGTGGCGATAGAGAAAGCCATTTTAGATTACATGACCGCCAATGGCCTTACCCTGTCTGTTGCCGAAAGTTGTACAGGCGGATATATCTCACACCTTATTACCCAGCATCCGGGCTCATCGCAGGTGTTTTTTGGCGGCGGCGTTACCTATTCCAACGAACTTAAGGAAAGCGTTTTAGGTGTGCGCAGGCTTACCATCGATCAATTTGGCGCTGTGAGCGGCGAAACCGCCGAAGAAATGGTGGAGGGCGCGTTACGCAACTTTAAGTCGGATTATGCCATAGCAGTTACCGGTATTGCAGGGCCTGACGGAGGCACTCCGGAGAAGCCGGTAGGCACCGTTTGGATAGCCGTTGCAAATGTTAATAAAACGGTGGTAAAGAAATTAACATTTGGGGATAAACGCCGTCAAAACATCGAAAGAAGCGCAATTTCAGCCTTAACAATGTTGAATACTTTACTCCACGAATCGAGGAAATAACGGGAATTTCCGCTACTTTTGGCTGATAAATTATATTACTGTCTATGGCTAAATATAAACTGTTGCTGCCGAAAATGGGCGAAAGTGTTGAAGAAGCAACCATAATCAGATGGACTAAAAACCCGGGCGATTATATAGCTGTCGACGAAACAGTGATGGAGATTGCAACCGATAAAGTCGACTCTGATGTCCCATCGCCGGTAGCAGGAAAATTGGCTGAACGTTTATTTAAAGATAATGATGTAGTTAAGGTTGGTGCTGTTATAGCAATAATTGAAACCGAGGAACCCGAAGAGGTGAAGGAAGCCCCTGCAGCTCAGCAGCCTCCGGTCCAGTTTACGCCGCCAACTCCTGTACCGGAATATAAAGCCCCGGCTCAGCAAACGCCGCCGCCTGTTTATAACGCCCCCGCTTCAGCGCCGACACCTGCACCAGAGCCAAAACCACAGATCTTCGAAACTCCTGTAAGGGATTATTTCGAGAATGTGCCTTATACCGAACAACTTCGTGAAAAACCGGAAGATAAAGCAGAAGAGGCTCCAAAGAGCGGCCTGCGTTTTTACTCGCCGCTGGTTAAAAATATAGCTGCGCAGGAAAATATCAGCAACGCCGAACTGGATGCCATTCCGGGCACCGGCGCCGAAGGCCGCCTGACTAAAGATGACCTGTTGAACTACGTTCAGCAAAAGCATCAGCAGGCAACGTCGACTCCAGTTCCAGAACCAGCAAAGGCCCCAGAGCCGGTTGCTGCTCCGCCTGTTGAGGCGCCAAAACCGGCTCCAGTTGCAGAGGTTCCCGCACCGCAACCGGTAGCAGAAGCTCCAAAGGCAGAACCCGCTCCCGAGGCTCCGAAACCACAGCCGGTGGTAGAAGCACCTCGTCCGGAACCTGCCGCTTCACAAGCAGAATCGGCACCAACTACTACTCCTTCAGAGAAAGCAACATCATTATCCGGTGGCGATGAGATCATCGAAATGGACAGGATGCGCCGTTTGATTGCCGATCACATGGTGATGAGCAAGCAAACCTCGCCGCATGTAACTTCATTCGTGGAAGCCGATGTAACCAACCTGGTGTTATGGCGCGACAGCATCAAGGCAAGTTTCGAAAAACGGGAAGGGGAAAAAATCACTTTCACACCGATATTTATTGAAGCAGTTGTTAGGGCGATCAAAGATCTGCCGCTTATCAATGTACAGGTGAATGGTAACCAGATCATCAAAAAGAAAGATATCAATATCAGCATGGCAACCGCATTGCCAAGCGGAAACCTCATAGTTCCTGTCATTAAACGTGCTGACGAGCTGAACCTCATTGGTTTAACCAAAGCGGTGAATGATCTGGCTGGTCGTGCACGTGCCAACAAACTGAAACCGGACGAAGTGCAGGGCGGTACGTTTACCATCACCAACGTAGGTTCGTTTGGTAATGTGATGGGTACGCCTATCATTAACCAGCCGCAGGTTGCTATATTGGCTGTCGGTGCCATTCGTAAAAAACCTGCGGTTATTGAAACGCTGCAGGGGGATATGATCGGTATCCGTCACATGATGTTCCTTTCGTTATCATACGATCACCGCGTGGTTGATGGTGCACTGGGTGGATCATTCGTACGCCGTGTAGCCGATTACCTTGAAAACTGGGAAACCGACAGGGAAATTTAATTGCCAATCATAAACGCTGAATAATATTAATCCCGCTGCATGGCGGGATTTTTTTTATGTATAAAAAAAAGGCTCCTTTCGGAGCCTGATTAATAAAACTTAAAAAACCACAATAAAATTCTTTATAATGCCTCGGCTGTTTCATTTACCTCAGCGGCAAGCTGTACACCGGCCAATTGATCGGCAAATGCAACAAATGCCCTGTTGCTGGCAATCAAATGCTGATTGTCTACTAATTTCTGAAGGTTAACCTTCCCGATCACAAACTTGTAGTTGCCAGACAGGTAGCGCTCATGAATATGGATAAAATCAAGCGCCTCAACTAATGCTTCGTCCTCATATCTTAAATAAACATTCAGCTCAATGTTATTTGTAAAATTTAGCCCGTTACGTGCTTTTGCCTTTTTGTATTCATACTGGTAATCGTACCGCAGCGCTGCAATGTCAGACAACACAGCCGAGCCGGTAGGATGGCCGCCTGCGCCTTTCCCAAAGAAAAACTGCTGATCGGCAAAGGCCGCCTGCACGATTACGCCATTGTATTCATACTCAACATTGTATAAAAATTCCCGCTCGTTCACAAATTTAGGCAGGACGAATAAGGCGACGTGCCTGTCGTCTAATTCTTTAGCAACCGGAACCAGCTTAATTTTCAGATTCTTTTCGCGGGCATATTGCAGATCGTGAGGGGCAAGATTCTGAATGCCCAGGTTAAACACCTCATCCGGTTTCACAATTACGCCATAAGCATGCGCCGCGGCTATCACCAGTTTATATTTGGCATCAAAACCGCCCACATCGCTGGTAGGGTCGGTCTCTGCAAAACCAAGATCCTGCGCCTGTTGTAGTGCCATTTCGTAGCTCAATCCCTCGTTAAAGCCTTTTGAAAGGATATAATTAGACGAGCCATTAAAAATTCCGCTTACCGAATGAAGCAATTCGTTATCGTAATATTCTTCCAGGTTGCGGATGATGGGAATACTGCCGCAAACCGAGCCTTCGTACAATAAGGAAGTGCCGTATTTATTTTGCAGTTCGATCAGCTCATCCAAATGCAGCGCGATCATTTTCTTACTGGCCGACACCACATTTTTTCCCGAGCTCAATGCTCTCGATACGATCTCAAAAGCCGCTTCGGTATCGTTGATCAGTTCCACAATGGTATTGATCTCCGGGTTGTTCAATAGTTCCTCACGGTCTGTTGTGAACAGCTCCGCCGGTAATGAACGCTTTTTGTTCGCATCCTTAATGGCGATCTTTACTATTTCAAGGTTAAGATTCTTGGTTCTGATAATATCATACAAGCCCTGGCCAACCACGCCAAAGCCAAATAGTCCAATGTTTAACTTTTTACTCATTACGCAATTCGTTGCAATTCAATTATTTTTCCTTTTACGTCAGTTTTAAAAAATGATGTAACAATATCTGTTAATACTCCTGTTTCTATTAAAAATCCATCGTGGCCGTAAAACGAGTCCAACTCGGCAAAGGCGGCTTTTGGGATATGCTGAAATAAATACTGCTGCTCCTCGATCGGGAACAATACGTCTGATTTAATACCGATCACCAGCGTTTTAGCAGTAATCAAACTTAAAGCCTTCTCCACGCCATTGCGGCCGCGGCCTACATTATGCGAATCCATCGCTTTGGATAAAAACCAGTAACTATATGCATTAAAGCGGTTTACCAGCTTTTGCCCCTGGTAATTTTGGTATGACGCAGCCTTGAAATTGTCGGTGTGGGTATCATCATCTTCCTGCTGCGTTACGCCGTAAGTTTTATAATTGCGATAGGAAAGCAGGGCAATGCTGCGGGCCGCCTTCAATCCGTTTTGGCCACCATCAGGCGAGCCTGGTAAAAACGTTGGATCGGCACTGATGGCCAGTCGCTGCGATTCGTTAAATGCAATTCCCCATGGCGAATGTTTGGCATTGGTTGCAATGAGGATCAGATTTTTTATCCGCTCAGGTTCGATGATGGCCCATTCAACAGCCTGTTGACCGCCAAGCGAACCGCCAAGCAAAATCGAAATGTCCTTTATACCCAGATAAGCCGCCAACGCCTGATGCGCCTTAACCATATCACGCGGCGTAAATTGCGGAAAAGAAAGATAGTAAGGTCCGCCTGTTTCCGGGTTTATGCTCAACGGGTTGGTTGTTCCATAATGTGAGCCCAATATATTAGCGCAAACGATGAAATATTCGTCTGGGTTGAAATAATAACCATCGCCGAAAAAACCTTTCCACCAGTCAAAAACATCAGAATTTGCAGTAAGCGCATGGCAAACCCATACCACGTTATCCGCTTTTTTATTTAAAGTGCCGTAAGTATGATAGCCTATCTGAAACCCGGCCAGGCTGCTGCCTGATTCCAGTTCAAAAGGGCCATTATGTTTATATATTTCTTTATTCATTTATTAAGTCGGTGGCTGTGATTTAAAAAGTTTGATAGCTGATAACGGAAATCCGTTTGCCTTTTGAGGACACGTATATTTTCAGGAAAAGAAAAGGGAAACGTGTTAGGCTTAGCTACGGCAATAAATACACATATAGCCTTTGGACGGACTATAAACGTAAGCAATTGCAGCGCTCTTCGGAGCCTCAAAAATGTTCTGGAAAATGGTGTAAATTAAACTTTTCATGGTTGTTAATTTATATTTCCCGGGATATTTACCGGGCCAGGAATTGGCACCTTCTCCGCCTTGGAGGGTTGCCAGCGGGTCGTTGAGCCTGATCTCTCGCCGCTTCTTTATAAATCAAAACCCTTTGCGGAGGTAATGATCGATCGGTATCGCTACCAAATAATGTTGCAAATATAGAGTGATATTTATTAAAATACCAAATTTTATTTTTTGGAGATGATGGAGAAAGGGAAAGGTTAGGGGCGAAAGGTAGAAGATCACTTATCAAAGCCGCCCAACTTTGTCATCTCGAACGATAGTGAAAGATCTTATATATCACGCATCCGGACTATGCGTTAGCGCGAATGCACCGGCGGTAATGTCGCTCGTATAAGATTTCTCGCTCACGCTCGAAATGAAGGGATTTTTAATTTTTACTTTTGAATTTTTACTTACGCAGCGCCTGCTCCATATCCGCAATCAGATCATCGATATGCTCCAACCCAACGGAGATCCTTAAAAGGCTAAACGGCGTTTTGGTATCGGGGCCTTCCATACTGGCCCGGTGTTCTACCAGGCTTTCTACCCCGCCAAGGCTGGTAGCGCGTGTAAATAACTTCAGGTTATTGCTAACTCTGCGCGCTTCGGCATTGCCGCCTTTAAGGGTAAAAGAAAGCATACCGCCAAAGGCCGTCATCTGTTCTTTGGCTATCGCATGCTGCGGGTGCGATGGCAGGCCCGGATACATCACTTCCTCAACTGCCGGATGTGCCTGTAAAAATTCTGCCAATAGCTGCGCGTTGTGTACATGGCCGCGCATGCGGTAAGGCAGGGTTTTGATGCTGCGTACCAGGTAATAACAATCCATAGGCGAGGGAATAGCGCCGCCATATCCCTGTACATCGCGGATCTTTTGCCACCAATCGCTTTTTTCTTTGATAATAAGCGCGCCGCCCATCAGATCGCTGTGCCCGCCAAAATATTTGGTGGTTGAATGCATTACCAGGTCGGCGCCCAGCGCAAGCGGCTGCTGGCACATTGGCGTGGCAAATGTATTATCGCACGCCACCCTAATGCCTTTCACTTTAGCAATGGCTACGATTTTTTTAATGTCTGTAACTTTCAGTAACGGGTTCGACGGTGTTTCGATCCAGATCAGTCCCGTTTCCGGCCGGATATGCCTTTGCAATAATTCACTATCATTCAGATCGATAAAATCGAACGTCAATATACCGTTGAACAACATTTTCAGCTGATTACGCAGGCCATGATACATGTCATCAGGAGCAATAATATGCGTACCCGGTTCCAGCGATTGGAAAACGGACATCCCCGCAGCATTTCCCGACGAAAACGCCGCTGCCTCCTCGCCGCCCTCCAGCTTTGCCAACACGTTTTCCAGCAATAACCGGTTAGGGTTACTCGACCGGCTGTAGATATGCCCCGCCGGAAATTCGCCATCCTGCCCGCGCTCAAACGTGGTGGACATTATGATAGGCTGAATTACGGCTTTAGAAGCAGCATCAACATGGTTACCGGCGTGTATGGCTATAGTTTCGGGTTTCATAGGAGGAATAATTTTGTAACAAACTTAGCGTTCAATTGTCTATTTAACATATTTTAGCTTAAAAAATCTACAAAATGAAAATAGGACGCATCCCCGTAGCATCAATTGTATTGCTTGTTTTCTCTCTTATCAGTCTGATGGTCAACTTGTTTATGCCAGCCTCGCGTTCCGCTGTTGTGCCTTATCTTGATGGTGGTCTTGTTGGCGCAATGCTGGTAATTGGGTTGTATTACGCCAATATTTATGTTGGTGCATGGAGGAATAATCGAAGGGAAAGCGTCACAAAATAATTTCGTTTAATTCATCTAAGGTCAAATTTGAAACTGTGAAGTACAGAGACGCAATATTTTGCGTCTCTGTACATGTTATACTCAATTGGAATTTTCACAGCACAATCATTCTCCAGAAGACGCGAGATATTGCGTCTTTACAACGTTATCAAAGTCTTCAAATCCCATCTTCAATATTACACGCCAATTACACTAACATTTCCTATTTTTGCCCAATATAACTTTCAATGGAAGCTGAAAATAACTTGCTGCTTTTATTACAAAATCCGCATTTGCCGGCTGCTTTAAAGCAAATAGCTGAAAAGGTACTGCATGGCGAGCGCATTACTTTTGACGAAGGCGTTGTGTTGTACGAAGAGGGTGAATTAGGATACCTGGGCATTTTGGCCAACTTTATCCGCGAGAAACGCCACGGCAACAAAACTTATTTCAACCGTAATTTTCATATCGAGCCTACCAACCTTTGCGTTTATGATTGCAAGTTCTGCTCATACTCGCGACTGATCAAACAAAAATCGGAAGGATGGGAGTACACGATGGACGAAATGATGGACATCGTAAAAAAATACGACGATGAACCTGTTACCGAGGTACATATTGTAGGCGGTGTATTACCGCAATATGATGTTCCTTTTTATACCGAGCTTTTCAGCCGGATCAAAAAACACCGCCCTCAACTGCACGTAAAGGCGCTTACCCCGGTGGAGTATCATTACATCTTTAAAAAGGCGAAGATAGACTACGCAACCGGCATGAAAATGATGCTGGATGCCGGTCTGGAATCTATTCCCGGCGGCGGTGCAGAGATCTTCCACCCGGAAATCCGCGAGCAGATTGCTAAGGATAAATGTACTGCCGATCAATGGCTGGCCATTCATGAAGAATGGCATAAACTGGGCGCACGCTCAAACGCGACGATGCTTTACGGTCATATCGAAAAATACTGGCATCGGGTTGATCACATGGAACGCCTCCGTGAGCTGCAGGACAGAACCGGCGGCTTCCAGACATTTATACCTCTAAAATTCCGTAATAAGGATAACCAGATGTCGAATGTGCCGGAATCTTCGGTAGTGGAAGATCTGCGCAACTATGCCATCGCACGCATCTATCTGGATAACTTCGATCACATTAAAGCCTACTGGGCAATGATCAGCCGCACAACCGCGCAGTTGTCGCTGAATTTTGGGGTTGATGATATTGACGGTACGCTCGACGATACCACCAAGATCTACTCAATGGCCGGCGCCGAAGAACAAAAACCCGGCATGAGCACCAAACAACTGGTAGAACTCATCAAAAACGTAGGCCGCGAACCCATAGAGCGCGATACCTTGTACAACGTGGTAACCGACTATACTAACTTTGAATTCCCGGAAGAGGCAAAACCACAGTTTTACAAATTGCCGGTTATTAATTAGTCATTGGGGAATTGGTCATTGGTCATTAGTGATAATCCACTAATGACCAATGACCAATGACTAATGACCACAAAACTAAATGAACAAAACACTATACATCGTCCGTCACGGCCAAACCGAACTGAACAGGTTGGGCATTGTGCAGGGCAGGGGAATGGATACCGATCTGAACGACGAGGGCCGCAAGCAGGCCGGTCAGTTTTTTAGTGCTTATCAGCAGGTGCCGTTCAATAAGATCTACATTTCGTCGTTAAAACGTACCCAACAAAGCATTCAGCCTTTCATCGACCTCGGCATACCTTTTGAAAAGTTACCCGGATTGGACGAATTGGCCTGGGGGATCCATGAAGGTCAGCCTGCCACTGCCGAAAATAAGGCTGCCTTTTTACAACTGATGCGCGACTGGCTGGATGGTAAGCTCGACTCGAAATTTGAAGGCGGCGAAAGCCCCAACGAAGTTAAGGTACGCCAGGAAGAGGCACTAAAGGTTATCATGAGTCACCCGGGAGAAGAGACGGTGCTGATCTGTATGCATGGCCGTGCTATGCGCCTGCTGCTTTGCATCTTAACTGGCAAGCCGTTGACCGAAATGGACTCCTTTCCGCATCAGAACCTGGTTTTATATAAAGTATTTTACAATGGCGATAAGTTCGAAATCATTGATTTCAACAACGCCGAACACCTGAAAATTAGCTAAACTACCTTGAGCACTAAAATTAGAATATCTGCCGTTAGCTACACTAACACCAAACCCTTTTTATACGGCATTCAGCACAGCGACGTGATGAATAAGATAGACCTGAGCCTGGATATGCCGTCAGACTGCGCGCAAAAACTGATAGACGATAAAGTTGATATCGGCCTTATTCCTGTAGCAGCCATATTGAGCCTGCCGCGCTGGGAGATCGTGTCCGATTATTGCATCGGCGCCACCGGCCCCGTTAATTCGGTATTCATTTTTAGCAACTGCGAGGCGAAAGATATCAGAACCCTGCAACTCGACCCTGAATCGCGCTCATCAAACAATTTAGCACGTGTTTTATTGAAGAATTACTGGAAAGCAGATCATCAGATCATTCAAAACGCACCGGATTACACCACTTCAAACGACCCGCAAACTGCCTTCGTGCAGATAGGCGATCGTACCTTCGGAAAAAAAGAGCAATTTAAATATGTGTATGACCTGGCCGAAGAATGGCAAAAATTTACCGGCCTGCCATTCGTGTTTGCGGCATGGGTGGCCAACAAGTCTATCGATCCGGATTTTATGACTGAATTTAACCAGGCCATGAAATTCGGTCTCGATCACCGCGCGGAACTCCTGAAAGAACTCCCAACCCGGCCAGATTTTGACCTGGAAGATTACCTGATGCACAAGCTGGATTTTAATTTGACTGAGGACAAAAGGAAGGCGCTGTATTTATTCCATGATTATATCAAAGCCCTATAACTCCCCATTTTGTCATTGCGAGTAGTAAAATCCGGGGCCTGTAAAAGTAAAAATGACAAGAAAGGATACATAAAACGATATCGGTTTGTCAAAAGGATGGCGACCCCATCGGGGTCAAATATTGGTAGAAAAAGATACGCTTCTCCAATCGTGCCGTAGGTACGTAACACCGCGTTCAGGTATTGGCGGGCTAAGTGGCGCACCTAACGGAGCGCAAAATTAATGATTCGTTTTTCTACCAATATTTTGCACCTACGGCGCAATTATACCGGACGCCTTATCTATACACAGGACGTTACCGCTAATGCATAGCTTAGGGGCTGTTTTGTAACTTGCAATAACGCCAATGTTATAATACTCCAAACATTCTCCCTCAAAAAACATTAGCTTAATATTAATCCGCTAATATTACAGCTATGACATCATTCTCACTTTCCGGACAATCAGCCCTGGTTACAGGCGCTGACAGCGGCATAGGCAAAGGCGTAGCTTTAGCTTTAGCACAGGCAGGGGCGAGGGTAGTAATTAACTACGCCCACAACCACGAAGCAGCTGACTACACCGTAAACGAGATCAAAGCCGCAGGTGGCGAAGCGTTCGCGCACCAAGCCGATGTAAGCAACGAAGCAGAGGTACAAGCCATGTTTGCCGAAATGTTCAAACAATACGGCACCATAGATATACTGGTTAACAATGCAGGCTTACAAAAGGACTCGAAGTTTGTTGATATGACGCTCGACCAATGGAATACGGTTATTGGCGTTAACCTTACCGGGCAGTTCCTGTGTTCGCGCGAAGCGGCCAAAGAGTTTATCCGCAGGGGAGTGGCGGAGGGCAGAAGCCGCGCAGCCGGCAAGATCATCTGTATGAGCAGCGTACACGAGGTAATCCCATGGGGAGGTCATGTTAACTATGCAGCCAGCAAGGGCGGTATCAGCATGTTCATGAAAAGCATAGCGCAGGAACTGGCACCACATAAGATCCGCGTAGTGGGTATCGGTCCCGGCGCCATTCAAACACCTATTAATAAGGCTGCCTGGGACACATCTGAGGCGCTTGAAAAATTACTGACACTCATACCTTACAACCGTATTGGTAAACCCGAAGATATTGGCAAACTGGCGGCCTGGCTCGCATCAGACGAAGCCGACTATATTACCGGCACCACCATATTCATTGATGGCGGCATGACGCTTTATCCCGGCTTTGCAGATAATGGGTGAGCGTTGTTGTAAGGTTGTCTATTCCGTACATGCGGCAAAAGGAATAGATGACCGATTGTTTTACTGTTGTAACCAATACCGTGCCGATCATAACATTTAAACTTTCCAAGCTTACAACATTTCAGCAACTCTGCAGCATTTCAACGTTCCAACACCTAAAACGCATTAATTTCCTATTAACTCTGTGTAAAAAACCAGATACAAAAGCATACGGGCATTTTTTACTCCATTTTTTAATTTACATATTGTAAAAAATACACTAAGTAATTCGTGATTTTTTTAATTATTTCTGTAAAAACGACATTAATTATAAAATATTCATAAAAGTTTATTTTTATTTACACAATTGATAATTTGAGCTTATTTTTGTTGCGGATTTAAAATTAAAATAACATGAAAAAGATATTTTTAACTATCGCAACCGCTGCTCTGTTCAGCGTGAACGTATTCGCTGCCGATGGCGGTAAAAAAGCTGAAGGTGCTACTGCTACCTACGCTGTTCAACAAGCTTTCGCTGTTGATTTTGCTAACGCAACCAACACAGTTTGGACTGTAAACAAAAACTGCCAGAAAGCTGACTTCCTTATCGATGGCGTTAAGAAAACTGCTTTCTACAACTTAGCCGGCGATTTCCTGGGTACTACTACAACTACTATCTACAAAGCTATCCCTGCAAAATCACAAAAACTGATCGCTGATACCTACAAAGGTTATACTCCAGGTGAAGTGATCGTTTACCAGGCTAATGAAGCTTTGAACAATGACATCGAGCCAACTTCTTACTTCGTTGATCTGAAAAAAGACAATCACGAAATTTTAGTAAGAGTTGCAAACTCAGGTAATGTTGAGTTCTTCAAACAAGTAAAATAAGTAAAACAACAATCGTTTATAAGGCCATCTGCAGATATCTGCAGATGGCTTTTTTGTTTATCTATAAGCCTCATTTTTGCTCATCTAAAATTCATATTTGTTATAAAAATCCCCTTCATAGCATAAAAAAAGCATTTTCTTAAAACAACTTACCACCATAAACCTTTATTAGATGTAATTGCGCGAAACGCAAAAACCTAATTCGCGCCGTTCGCATTAATTCGTACAACTTGTTTTAATGCTATTTATGTCTATTAAATAATTTATGTCTAAAACAATAATTGTATCAAACAGGCTGCCGGTAAAGATTCAAAAGAATGGCGACGAATATACCTCGTCGCCAAGCGAGGGTGGGTTGGCAACAGGTTTGGGTTCCATCTACAAAAAAGGAAATAACAAATGGATAGGGTGGCCGGGAGTAGAAATAAGCGAAGAAGCCGACCGGCAGGCCATTACTAATCAGTTAGAAGAAATGAGCCTCGTACCCGTTTTCTTAGATCAGGAAGAAATAAATCAATATTACGAAGGGTTCAGCAATGAGATCCTTTGGCCAATTTTTCACTATTACACTTCAACCTACGCCGTTTACAGGGAATCGAACTGGGATTACTACAATGTAGTAAATCAAAAATTCTGCGACGCGATACTGGCTATTGCCGAGCCGGGAGACATTATCTGGATACACGACTATCAACTGTTGCTGCTACCCAAGATGGTTCGGAAAGTGCTGCACGATGTTTCTATCGGTTTCTTTTTGCATATCCCGTTCCCGTCGCATGAAATGTTCAGGCTGATCCCATGGCGGCACGATCTGCTGGAAGGCATGCTCGGTGCCGACTTGATCGGCTTCCACACCTTCGACGATGTGCGCCACTTTTTAGGGGCTGCAACCCGTATATTACCTGTCACCACATCGGCAAATGTGATCACCTGCGGCGACCGTTCATTAGTAGTGGAATCTTTCCCTATGGGAATCGACGAAAAAAAATATTCGTCCCTGCCTACGCATAAAGATGTAAAGGAGCAGGTTGTCCAGATCAGAGAAACATTTAAGGGAACCAAGCTTATTCTTTCTATTGACCGTTTGGACTATAGCAAGGGCATCCTGCAGCGCTTACAGGCGTTTGAACAATTATTACAGCTTCATCCGGAATATTGCGGCAAAGTTACTATGCACATGATCGTTGTGCCGTCGCGCGATACGGTTCCGCAATATGCGCATCTGCGAGACGAAATTGATAAAAGGGTAGGGAATATCAATGCCCTGTACCGCAACATGGAATGGACGCCTATTCATTACTATTACCGCTCATTCCCGATAGAAACTTTGTCTGCGCTATATTCAGCAGCAGACGTTTGCCTTGTAAGCCCTATGCGCGATGGTATGAACCTCGTGAGTAAAGAGTACGTGGCGAGCCGTATTAATAACGATGGTGTGCTGATCCTCAGCGAAATGGCCGGAGCATCGAAAGAACTGATCGATGCGCTCATCGTCAACCCCAATAACACTACTGAGGTTTGCGATGCCATCATTACCGCCATTAACATGCCGCTTGCCGAACAGCAGCACCGCATGCAGCAAATGCGGGCTCTGGTGGCCAAGTTCAACATATCACATTGGGTGAAGATCTTTATGGACAGGCTGCGCGAGGTAAAGCAAATGCAGCGGTCTATGCAGTCGCGGCATGTAAGTTTTGCAACCGAGCAATCTATTATTAACCGGTACAACAAAACTAAAAACCGCATCATATTTTTAGACTATGACGGCACACTTGTAAATTTCAAGTCGGATATTAACCAGGCCATGCCCGATAAGGAACTTTATACTATTATGGAGCGCCTGACAGACGATCCGGCAAATACCGTGGTGCTGATCAGTGGCCGCAAGCACGAAAATTTAAGCGAGTGGTTCGATGATACCAACATTTACCTCATAGCTGAACATGGCTCCTGGTTCAAGCAGCAGGGCACTTCATGGCATAAAATTGCCGGACTTTCCGATGCCTGGAAACATGAGATCTACCCGATCCTTGAAACATACGTCGACCGTACAGCAGGTTCTTTCATCGAGGAAAAGACCTATTCGTTGGTTTGGCATTACCGCAACGCTCAGGGCGGCCTCGGTGAATTGCGCGCCAGCGAACTGATGAACAATATCAAGTATCTTGCCGCCGACAAGGGTTTACAACTCCTTCCCGGAGATAAGGTGCTGGAAGTAAAAAATATGGAGATAAATAAAGGAAGAGCCGCTTTAATGTTACTCGATAAGAACGATTATGACTTTATCGTAGCCTTCGGCGATGATTATACCGACGAGGATATCTTCAAAACCCTGCCAGAATCGGCCATTACCATAAAAGTTGGCGGCAGCGTATCGGCAGCTAAGTTTTACCTGCGCAATCCGGCAGAGGTTAGGAGATTACTTTTGAATTTTACTGAACCGGTGGCGGTAAATTAGAAGGTGAAAGGAGGAAAGGCAAAAAGCTTTCAGACTTACGAAGTTTTCAAAACTTCGTAAGTCTCTTCTCCCGGCAAATAAGTAACCCTTTACCTTTCACCTCTCGGTACTACAAAAAAATCGGTTTATCCAATTTCATCGCGATCCTATACGCGGCATTCATCAATCCCACGTGGCTATAAGCCTGCGGAAAATTCCCCCATTGGCTGCCGTCGTTTTCATCCACATCTTCACTAAACAGCAACAGATGATTGGAATATTTCAGGATACTTTCAAACTCGCGCATGGCATCGTCCATACGTCCAACACAAGCCAGCGCCTCGATATACCAGAAGGCGCAGATAAGGAAAGTAGTTTTAGGCTTTCCAAAATCATCCTTATATAAATATCTGTAAAACAATCCGTTATTGCCCTTAAGCTCTTTTTCCAGTGCAATGAGGTGATTCTTTGCCCTGTCGGAAGCAGGATCGAGGTAATTCATCATGATCAGCTGCAGCGTGCTTGCGTCGAGGTTGGGGTTGCCGGCAGAGTTGGTATAGACCTTTCTTTTAGGGTCATAGCAGCTTTCAATATGTTTGGCAGCGCGTTTTTTCAACTTTATGGCTTTGGCAATCAGTTTTTTATTATCGATGGTCCGGGCCATTTTTTCGGCAGCTGAGGCGCCCGCCCATTGGAAGAGGTTGCTGTAACAATGAATATTGGCCATATTACGGAACTCCCAGATCCCCGCGTCCTTCTCATCAATGGTGCGGCCTATCTTATCCAGCACAAACTCTATCCATTTCACTGAATCCTTCCGCTCCGAAAACACAAAGCGATGATCAGTGTACAAGGGGAGGAGCGAGATCATCACCTGGCCATAAATATCGTTCTGAATGTGTTCTGATGCCTGGTTACCCACGCGTACCGGCTGATTCCCCATATAGCCCTCCAGTCCGGTCATGATCTCTTCGGTCAGGTGTTTTTGCCCGGTGATGCCATATAGTGGCTGGTAACGCTCGCTTTCATTAAAAGAGATATCGGTCACATAACTGAAATATTTCTCCATTTCTTCAAAGTGGCCAATGTGGTTCAGTGAGGTAAGTACGTAGTAAGTGTCTCTTAACCAGCAATACCGGTAATCCCAGTTACGGCCACTGTCCGGCGATTCAGGTAAACTGGTTGTACTGGCGGCAATAATGGCTCCCGTATCTTCATACTGGTGAATCTTCAACGCCAACGCCGAACGAATAACAAAAGGCTGGAAGTAAGTAGCTATGGACGAATGTTTGATCCACGTGCGCCAATATTGGGTTGTTTCACGCAGAAAGCGCTCTGCGGTGCTTTCAAGAGCTGCCTCGAGCGGTTCGCCGTAAGTAAGCACGAGGTATTTACACTCGTTGATCACAAAGGGCTGTTCATCAAAAACATAGCTTATCGAAATGTTAGTAGTAAGCCGGATATGCTCGTCGCCACCCAAAAACTGGATATGGTTACTGCCGCGATTAACGCTGAGCCTGATATTCCCGTAATCCGACACAGGTTCACACTTTACGACTACCTGCGGCGAACCCTCAACCGCTTCTATCTTGCGGATGAGCATCAATGGCTTATAGTAGCGTTGGTGTTCGCGAAACCGCGGCGCAAAATCACTGATACGGTATTTTGCGCCCTTAGCGGTAGTTATTTCGGTAATAAGCACATTGGTATTCTCGAGGTAATATTGATGAGACGTGTATTCGTTGGTGGGGAGGATGGAAAATGTCCCGCCTTTCTTTTTATCCAGCAGTCCGCCAAAAATAAACGTACTGTCGAACCGCGGCCAGCAAAGCCAGTCGATATTGGTGTTTTTGTTTACATGAGCGAGGAAGGCGCAATTGCCAATTATGCCGGTATCATAGGTATGTCGTTCCATAAAGGGCTAACAACGGTTCTTTTAAATTGTTGAAGCCTGTTTTATTAAAACCCCTTTGTCATCTTGAGTGAAAGCGAAAGATCTTGTACACCCTGCGTTTAGGGATATACATTTACGTTAATGTTATAAGCATAAGATATTTCACCGCGTTACCCATGACAGGTTAAATTGAACGTGCAGGCGGATGTCATCCTGAGCTTGTCGAAGGGCGACGTGCGCAATGGCCAATGTCCGCGCGCTAAGCATGGGTGTACAAGCCCGGCGCTCATGCTTCACTTCGAGAATCTCAGTGCAAGCTTGTACCTCAGCATGGCAGCCATTTTTTGTCATTTCACCTTCAGAGCCCCGGGATTTTATAACTCAGGATGACAAAGCGATTTTGTTTTCGTCATCCCAATTCAACAAAGTCTACTAAAATTGTAGTTTTTTTAATTTTCTATTGATAAATTCAACATTCGCCTTACCTTTAGTACTCCATTTACGAATACATAAAACATTAAAACCATGAGTTTACGATTAGGAGATAAAGCTCCAAACTTCACCGCACAAACCTCACAGGGTGAGATAGATTTTTATGAATTTCTTGGCGATAGCTGGGGCGTATTATTTTCGCATCCTGCCGACTACACGCCGGTTTGTACTACCGAACTGGGTAAAACAGCATCGTTGAAAGAAGAATTTGATAAGCGTAACGTTAAGGTGGTTGCGTTGAGCGTTGATTCTGTTGAATCGCACAAGGGTTGGATAAACGACATCAACGAAACCCAGAATGTTGAGGTAAATTTTCCGATAATAGGGGATGAAGGGCGCAAGGTTGCCGAGGCGTACGACATGATCCATCCGAATGCTTCACTTACTGCAACTGTACGCTCATTATTTGTTATCGCACCCGATAAAACCATCAAACTGATCATTACTTACCCGGCATCAACCGGCAGGAATTTCCAGGAAATTTTAAGAGTTATCGATTCGTTGCAATTAACGGCAAACTACAGCGTAGCAACCCCCGCCGACTGGAAACAGGGTGAAGACGTTGTTGTGGTACCTGCAATTAAGACCGAAGACATCCCGGCAAAATTTCCGAAAGGTTTTACCGAGGTTAAACCTTATTTAAGGATGACGCCGCAACCTAATAAATAATTTTATTTGGTTGTTAATAATTTTATATATTAGCATATTGGTTTTTCTATATCCTTCTGATAATAATACCGTTTTATTAGTTTGGGTCTGGTTTTTAAATCTTTAACACAATTTTTAATACAACAATTATAATTATTTATGAAAACTGGAAAAGTAAAATGGTTTAATACACAAAAAGGCTATGGTTTTATCATTACTGAAGATGGCAAGGATCTTTTTGTGCATTTTAAAGATGTGCAAGGCGGCGTAAATGCTATTAAAGATAATGATACCGTTACTTATGATGTGGAAGAAGGCAGAAAAGGATTACAGGCGGTTAATGTAAAAAAAGCATAAATCAATCACGTTAAAATTTTCAAAGCCTCTGCCTCCACAGAGGTTTTTTTATGCTCAAAATTTAGCGCATTTAAATAAATCTGTTACTTTAGCCGAACCAACTATTGCAATTATGACCCAAACTTCCCCTGCCAAAATTCAGCGCAATGCTATCTTTCTTGTATTGGTGGCCTCGCTCGGTTATTTCGTTGATATTTATGACCTGCTGGTTTTTTCCATCGTTCGCGTACCAAGTTTAAAGGCCATTGGCGTTACCAGCCCCGATCTGCTGAAAGCAAAAGGCGAGTTTATTATCAGCGTACAAATGTTCGGCCTGTTGCTGGGCGGTTTGGTATGGGGGATTATAGGCGATAAGTTCGGCCGCATCAAAGTTTTGTTTGGGTCGATTTTGTTGTATTCGCTCGCCAATTTTGCCAATGGTTTAGTACATGATGTTAATATGTACGCACTCATTCGCTTTATAGCCGGCCTTGGTCTGGCTGGCGAACTGGGCGCGGGTATTACTTTAGTTAGTGAAACACTAAGCAAGGAAAATCGCGGATACGGCACCATGATAGTTGCGGTGATCGGTTTATTTGGTGCAACTGCCGCATTTTTTGTGGCGAAGGAAGGCTGGCGAATGGCTTATTTTGTGGGCGGCGGCCTGGGGATACTGTTACTGCTGCTGCGTATAGGAACTTTTGAATCCGGTATGTTCAAAAACCTCGAAGAGAAATCTTCCGTTTCCAAAGGAAACTTCCTGATGCTGTTTACCAGTTGGGAACGCTTGAAAAAGTACCTTTGCTGTATTCTTATCGGTGCACCGCTTTGGTATGTGGTAGGGGTATTGATCAGCTTTTCAGACCGTTTCGGCGCGGCCCTCGGCGCAAAAATCCCATTAAGCCCGGCTGACGGCGTGTTCTACTCATATATCGGTATTGCGGTTGGCGACATTTTTGCCGGCCTGCTGGCGCAGCTTACACGCTCGCGCAAACTTACCATGACTATCTTCCTGATCCTGTCATTAGCCAGCGTTGTACTTTATCTGCGTGCGGTAAATATCACACCCGAACATTTCCGCGTTCTGGCCTTTATTATGGGCTGTACCGTTGGTTATTGGGCAACATTTGTTACCATCGCATCAGAACAATTCGGTACCAATATCCGCTCAACAGTTACCACTACGGTACCGAACTTCGTGCGCGGATCATTAATACCCATCATTGCCGTATTTAACATATTCGAGAAGAATTATAGTATCATTAACGCGGGTTATATCATGATGATCATTCTTACGGCAATCGCTCTCATTGCACTCAGTCAGTTAAAGGAAACCTTCGGAAAGGACCTCGATTACCTCGAGGTATCTTAGTGATGTGCGGATATGCAGATGTGCGAATGATTTGAAGATGTATTGATTTAAAGAAGTTGTAAAACACAATATCCTATTTAAAAGAATCTGTAGAGACGCGATACGTCGCGTCTCTTTTCGTTTCGCATCCGCACCGGTGATATTCAAACAAACCGTCTGAATGCCGCCCTGCTACAATAACGAATCATTTTTCCATCCGCACATCAATAAATCAATTTTCAAATCATTCGCACATCCGCACCTCCGCACATCCGCACCTCCGCACATCAATCATCCGTCCATCAATCATCCGCACATCAAAAATTAATTACCTTTGTCCCGATGATTAGCAAAGAACAAATAGCTGCCGATTACCAGCAGATCCAGGACGAGATCTGCGCGGCGCTTGAACAATGCGACGGACTGGCGAAATTTGAGGAAGAGAAATGGGAGCGCGACGGCGGAGGCGGCGGCCGTACACGGATAATTCAAAACGGCAATGTTTTTGAAAAAGGCGGCGTGAACTTTTCGGCAGTTCATGGGCAGTTACCTGAAACCATGAAAAAAGCCCTCAAAGTTGAGCAGGATGATTTCTTTGCCACCGGCGTATCTATAGTGATCCATCCCAATCATCCGATGGTGCCCATCATCCACATGAACATCCGGTTCTTTGAAATGCCGTCGACAGTAGGCGAGGGCAAGCAGCCGGTGCGCTGGTTCGGCGGCGGGATAGACCTTACACCGCATTATGTGATAGAAGATGATGCACGCTATTTCCATGCTTATCTCCGCTCGGTTTGCGACAGCTACAACCACGATTTTTACCATCGCTTCAAAACCTGGGCCGACGATTATTTCTTCATCAAACACCGCAACGAAACACGCGGCGTAGGCGGCATATTTTATGATCGCTTAACTGCCACCGACGATATCACCTGGGAAACCATATTTGAGTTCTCAAAAACGCTGGGTAGGGCATTTATTCCCATCTACACCGAACTGGTTAAACGTAACCGCAATACGCAATTTACCGAACAGCAACAGCTATGGCAATACCAACGCCGCAGCCGCTACGCCGAATTTAACCTTGTTTACGACGCAGGAACACGTTTTGGCCTCGAAACCAACGGCCGCATCGAATCGATATTAATGAGCCTGCCGCCCACTGCAAAATGGGTGTATGATTACCATCCACAACCGGGCAGCGAGGAAGAAAAGACCTTGAACCTGCTGAAAAAAGGAGTAAATTGGGTGTAATTTGAGTTAATTGAAAAACGAATGAATAAAAATATATTCCGGATAGGCGGGCTGATCATCCTTAGCGCAATGGTATCCTCCTTCAACTATAAAGACACCCTTAAAGGCACGTGGATCTACGCCGGTGACGTATTCAACGGCAAAGCCGAAGGCGCCCCAACCGAATACACGCTGCAGCGCAAATATTCTGCTGATAAATTCGAGTCGTTCCTTTTAGAAAAAGGGGAAAAACCGCAAAAATATGAGGCCGGCGAATACACCCTGACTGCCGATACCTGCACCGAAACCCAGACCTACAGCCTGCAGGAATCAAAAACACTAAACATACCGGTACACTATCGTTATACTGTGCAGAACGATACTTTGACCCTGAACGGCACGCTACCCAACGGTAGTAAGGTTACCGAATATTGGAAGAAGAAATAACACTATAAACTTCATATTCATACACTATCCACATCGCAATGTTTTATTAACATTGAGTGATAAAATCATTAAATTTCTTAACTTCGCAGGTCGCTTTAAAATCCCATTTAAAGCGATCGATTATGGATACAAGTCTACAGGAAAAATAACAAATGGCTGAAGAAACAGGAAACGGGAACGTACCACCAGAAGACAGAATAATTTCGATAAATATTGATGAAGAAATGCGGTCGGCCTACATCGATTACTCGATGTCGGTTATCGTATCGCGGGCTCTGCCCGATGTGCGCGACGGTTTAAAACCGGTTCACAGGCGCGTACTTTACGGGATGCTCGATCTTGGCTTAAATAACAACAAACCCTATAAAAAATCGGCCCGTATAGTGGGAGAGGTGTTGGGTAAGTACCACCCGCACGGCGATACATCAGTTTACGACGCAATGGTGCGTATGGCCCAGGAGTGGAGCCTTCGTTATCCGTTTGTGGAAGGACAAGGAAACTACGGCTCTGTTGACGGTGATGAGCCGGCGGCAATGCGTTACACTGAGGCAAGGCTGCAAAAGATTGCCGAAGAAATGCTGGCCGATATCAATAAAGATACCATCGATTTCCAGCTCAACTTCGACGACTCCCTGGAAGAGCCAACCGTACTTCCCTCAAAATTCCCTAACCTGCTGGTAAACGGCGCTTCGGGTATTGCGGTAGGTATGGCCACCAACATGGCGCCGCACAACCTTACCGAAGTTGTGAACGCCACGCTTGCGCTGATAGATAACCGCCAGATAGAAGTTTCGGAATTGATGAACCACATCAAAGGTCCTGATTTTCCTACCGGAGGAATTATTTATGGCTTCGAGGGTGCACGCCAGGCCTTTGAAACAGGCCGCGGCAGAATAGTGATCCGTTCACGTGCCGAAATCGAGGTTTATAATAACGACCGCGAGCGCATCGTAGTTACCGAAATACCATACCAGGTAAACAAGGCGCTGATGATTGAGCGTACTGCCGAACTGGTAAACGAGAAAAAACTGGAGGGTGTCTCTGCCATCCGCGATGAATCGAACCGCGAAGGTATACGTATCGTTTACGAGATAAAACGAGATGCAAACGCGTCAATTGTTTTAAATAACTTATTTAAATACACAGCATTACAAACTTCATTTAGTGTAAACAACATTGCACTGGTACATGGCCGGCCGATGTTGCTTAACCTGAAGGATCTGATCCATCACTTTGTTGAGCACCGCCACGAAGTAATTGTACGCCGAACCAAATTTGAGTTAGCCGAAGCTGAAAAGCGTGCACACATTTTGGAAGGTTTACTGATCGCGCTTGATCACCTGGATGAGGTAATTAAACTGATCCGCGAATCGAATACGCCTGACGAAGCCCGCGATGGCTTAATGACCAGGTTTAACCTGAGCGAGATACAGGCACGTGCCATCCTGGATATGACCCTGCGCCGGTTAACCGGACTGGAGCGCGATAAGATCAAGGCTGAGTATGCCGAGTTGATGAAGCTCATCGAGCACTTGAAAATGATCTTAGCCGACGAAGGCATGCGTATGCAGATCATCAAAGATGAGCTGACCGAAATACGCGAAAAATATGGCGACGAGCGTAAAACGCAGATCGTACACTCATCTGCCGAAATGCAGACCGAGGACTTCATTGAAGATGAGAACGTGGTGATCACCATTTCGCATGAAGGATATATTAAACGTACATCGCTTACTGAATACCGTACCCAGGCACGTGGTGGTAAAGGCGCTATCGGCAGTAACAGCCGCGATGCCGACTTTATCGAGCACTTGTTGATCGCCTCGAATCACAACTATATGTTGTTCTTTACCGAGGCCGGTCGTTGTTTCTGGTTGCGCGTGTTCGAAATTCCGGAAGGTACCCGTACGTCAAAAGGCCGTGCCATCCAGAATATTATTAACATACCGAAAGAGGAAAACATTAAGGCGTTTATCAAACTGACAACTTTAAAAGATCAGGAATACCTTAAAAATAACTTTATCATCATGTGTACCAAAAAGGGTACCATTAAAAAGACATCGCTTGAGGCTTACTCTCGTCCGCGTGCAAACGGTATTAACGCCATCAACATTAACGAAGGCGACACTTTGCTGGCAGCCAACCTAACTACCGGTAGCAGCGAAATCGTGATGGCGTTGCGCTCAGGTCGTGCTATACGCTTCAACGAGTCTACTGTTCGTCCGATGGGCCGCACCGCTACCGGCGTTCGTGGCATAACTCTTGCTGATGAACAGGATGAAGTTGTTGGCCTGATCAGTATCGACGATCCGGAAACTACCGTACTGGTGGTATCAGAAAACGGTTACGGTAAACGTACCGATATTGATGATTACCGCGTTACCAATAGGGGTGGCAAAGGCGTTAAAACCCTGAATATTACAGATAAAACCGGTCCGTTGGTAGCTATTAAGGGCGTAACCGATAAAGACGACCTGATGATCATTAATCGTTCGGGTATCATTATCCGTATCGC
>DATCQV010000112.1:0-20234 GCA_036569325.1 Mucilaginibacter sp.
AAATTAGGCACCACTGAAGAGCGCGTGTTTGATGCAGTAAGGATTGCATCGCTGGTAACTGCAACAGGAAAGGTGATATTTTAATTAATTTCCCCCCCCATTTGTCATCTCGAACGAGAGTAGTTCTCGCTCTCGCTCGAAATGACAAAAAAGGTATATTGGTACCTACATAAATTTCAACGAATTCCCCGGCTTAACCCGTTCAGCCTTAACGCCCGGCACATTCTTCTGCACCCATTTCAGCATATATTCCGAACCTTCATCTTCGCTGGCAATGTGACCTAAAACCACAAGGGCAAGTTTATCGCCTTTGGCAATTGCATCGCGCACGTATTCGGCGGTTTCCCATTCGCTTATTTCGCCGCAAATTAAAACATCGGGTTTTACCTGGGCTATGCCGCCAATCTGGCGCATACCACCCGATGATCCCGGCATAAACAGCACACGACTGCATTGCTGCGCCGGATCGCCGATATAGCGCACCATCTGGATGCCGAGTTTGCCTTTAACATCGGTCACCAGGTTTTTTAACGAAGTGGATGGAAGCGTTAAGATATTAGGGATCTTGGCATCGGCATATTTCAGCCAGTCGAGTTTAATGAGGGTGCCATTGGTAACGCCGTCGGGCACCATGCGGTGAATGTAATCGTGGTTACGCCAAACGGCAATGTTATGCTCTTTCAGCAGGCCCATTTTGTATTTGAATACCTCGTCGTTCTCCAGCCATTTGGTATCGTCAGCGTGATTATAAAAAGTAGGTTCGTGGGCGATGATAAAATTTGCGCCGAAATCGATAGCCTTACGGATCACATCAATCGTTGCAAACATGGCTGTAACTATTCCTGTAACCTTAATATCACGATTGCCAGACTTCAGCGTATCCACAGTAGTGCTCAACGCCCCGCCCGGAACCTGGCTGATGAACAGGTCCATGATCTGTCCAACGGTATAATCGCCATCGGCTTTTATAAACGACGATGCCCGGTTCATTAACGGAGCAGCTATCAGTGCACCGGCTACAGTTGCCGTATTGATACAAAATTTGCGGCGATTGATGCCGGTGGTATTCAAGGTAAATTCAGGGGTCATAACGGTTTACTATTTTATTTTAAAAGTAAAAGATTATTTAATAACAATGGAGATAAGATTACTTCCAGCGCTGATTTTAATGCAGGTAGAGGTAAAGTAGTATCCCTTTAATCGTATTGGCAATGGAACACGCTTAGATTTGTAACCATTGGTTGCAGAGACACAATACATTGTGTCTCTGATGGAGCGGCATGCACACCAATGTAATATCGCCAATTGCATTGGCTGGCCGGAGACACAAAGTATTGTGTCTCTACAGCGCATTATTTCGCCATTGTAACAATTGCAAATACCATCAGCATATAAACCTGATACGCATTAAATTTAACCGGTAAACCACATCTGTACCTTACAAACCAAATGAAGAAGTACTTTTTTCTATTTACGGCTCTCCTGCTGACGCACTTCACCGGCGTTGCCGCCCCAAAACCGGGCGATAAAGATCCCGGTGGCAAATCTATCTACCAGGCCCGGCTTGACGATCCCGATGCGGTGTACTTTACACCTGAAAATTTCAACATCAAAGCAGATGGGAAGACCGATGTGACCGCTGCCCTGCAGGACGCTATTACACAGGTAAAAACAAAATATAACTTCGGGATCGTGTTTATCCCCGAAGGGAAATACCTCATCTCCAAAACCATTTATATCCCGACCGCGGTGCGCCTGATCGGTTATGGTAAGAACCGCCCCGAGATCATCCTTGCTAAAAACTCACCCGACTTTCAAAAGGCTGATTCAACTGATAAAGGTAAGGCCAAATACATGTTCTGGTTTGTGAGTAACCTTTCCAAACCCGGTGAAGGTGTGCACGATGCGGGCGCTTCTACGTTTTACAGTTCGATCAACAACATCAACCTTAGAATTGAAGACGGCAACCCGGTGGCTGTAGCCATGCGCGCCCATTTTGCGCAGCATAGTTTTGTGGGTAATGTAGATGTGCACATTGGCAACGGAAAGGCCGGTATGTTTGATGTGGGCAATGCCATGAATAACGTGCGTTTTTTTGGAGGGCAGTACGGTATTTACACCACCAAGCCCTCACCGGGCTGGCAGTTTATGATGGTGGATACTTATTTTGAGCGACAACGCGAAGCCGCTATCAAAACCCAGGAAGCCGGCCTCACCGTTGTGCGCATGAATGTGAAGAATGTACCGACCGTTATCAGCATCAACCCTAATTACCACGAAAAGTTATTTATGGAGGATTGCCGGTTTGATAAGGTGAGTGGTCCGGCTATTATTATTGCCAATGAGGATAATGCCTTTAACCAGATCAGCCTGAAAAATGTGTATTGCCGGAATGTGCCGGTGCTGGCCGGTTATCGCAGAAGCGGCAAACGGGTTGTTGAAAACGGCACGTTATATAAGGTGAAACGTTTCATTGATGGATTGCAGATGGATAGCCTCACCGCCGATCCGGTTTACAAAACTATTAATAAAACTGAGCCGCTGCCGGTTTTCCCGGAGCCGGTTAAATCCAATATCCCGGAACTTCCTGCTATCGACACCTGGGCAAATTTACGCTCATTGGGTGCCAAAGGTGACGGCACGACCGACGATACCGAGGTATTGCAGGATGCCATTAATAAATATCAAACCATTTATGTGCCGCAGGGCTGGTATCGTGTAAGCGAAACTATTAAGCTGAAACCAAATACTGTGCTGATCGGTCTTAATCCCATTGCCACTCAATTTATTTTGGCTGATAACACGCCTGCATTCGGCGGCTTTGGCGGACCGAAAGCCTTGCTGGAAAGCGCTAAAGGCGGCGAGAACATCGTAACCGGTATCGGTCTGTCTACCAGCGGCGATAATCCAAGAGCGGTGGCTTGTAAGTGGATGTCGGGCGAGGGGTCTTACCTGAATGATGTGAAATTTATAGGCGGGCACGGCGGCATGGAGCATCCGCCAAAGCCGGGTGCGGAAAAGAAGCCGGGAATTTACAACCGGGGGTATAACGGTGTCGACCCATCATGGGATACGCAGTACTGGAGCCTTTGGGTAACCGATGGCGGTGGTGGTACATTCATGAATATCTGGACGGCCAACACCTATGCCACTAACGGCGCTTACTTCTCGAACACCTCGACCCCAAGTCATGTTTACGCATTGTCTGTTGAGCACCATGTGCGTAACGAGGTGCGGTTTAATAATGTGTCGAATTTTAATGTGTACGCGTTGCAGTTGGAGGAGGAAAGCCGCGAGAGCACCGAATGCCAGCCGCTGGAAGTGGAAAATTGCAGCAATATGGTTTTTGCCAATTTGTACATGTTCAGGGTGATCAGGGTGAACAAGCCGGGTGCTTATTCGGTTCGCGAATGGGGCGGGAAGAATGTGGAGTTTTTGAACGTACACAATTACAGCCAGATCAAATACACCACTACCAACCCGTTGTACGATATTAACAACGATACCGAAGTACGTCCGTGGGAGTTTGTACGACTTCTGATTAATGATGCTACTCCGAAACCTAATGCTGATAAGGTAACCCGCCTGGCTACAGGGTTCGAATTTGCCAACGGCGCCTGCACCGATAGCAAGGGTAATGTTTATTTCAGCGAGCAGCGGATGAAAAGGATCTATAAATGGTCGGCCGATACGCGCACGATCAGCCTGCTGGCCGATTATCCGTGGGAGCCGGAATCGCTTGCCTGCGATAAGAACGACAACCTGCTGGTAGTATTCAAATACAATCCGAAGCCGGGTTATCTGGTGAACGGTAAGCCTGAAGAATTTAAAAATCCGCCGGATGCTTCGGGTACTTCGTTCAGCGGCTGGGGCAATTCAGGTTTTGGAACACTGGTGTATTCTATCGATCCAAATAATCCCGACGAGACCATTCAAATACTGAAAAAGGCGCCGATGGGCAGCGTTAACCCGGTTTATAAGGCACTGTATCCGGCGCATCGCTGGAGGGACTACCACGATTTTAATACCATATCGGTAGCACGACCTGCTGAATGCTGGGTGGCGCCCGACGGTGTGACCATCATCCCGGTTGTTTATGACCTGGCCCGCACCACGGCGCTGGTTCCGGCTTATCCCGGCAAAACACTGTACGCTACAGACGAGTATGATAAGCGCACGGTAAGCCTCGGTGTAAGCGCAGATGGTTATGTATCGAACCTGAAATATTTTGCAGAGCGCGGCGAATTCGATTGTATCAGCGATGCACAAGGCAACGTTTATATTGCTGACGGCCAGATCTACGTTTATGACAGCACCGGTAAACAGATCCGCGTTATTAAAGTGCCTGAGCGCCCAACGGCGTTGACATTTAGTAAAGATGGCAAATCGCTTTATTTAACCAGCAGGGCATCGTTATTTGAGGTGAAATTGTAAATTAACAACCTCTGTCATTCTGAGCGAGAGCGAAGAATCTTATACGCCCTGCATCCGGCTATGCAAGGCGCCAATGCATTAACGCATAAGATCCTTCACTGCGTTCAGGATGACAAGAGAAGCAACAAACAAAACATGAAATATCTACCAAAACAGCTATCACTTATAGTATTGGCATTGTGCCTTGCTATCACTGCCAATGCCCAAAAGAAACAGCACGTCATCATCGGCTACGTAGGCGGCTATCGCGGTATTATCGATACCACCATGGTAAACGCTAAAAAGCTCACGCACATTAACTACGCATTCGTCAATGTAAAAAATAACCGTGCTTTCTTAACTAACCTGAAAACTGACACCATCAATTTCAGGAACCTGGTAAAGCTGAAAAAGGTAAATCCCGATCTGAAAATTTTGATCTCGATAGGCGGCTGGTCGTGGAGCAAGAATTTTTCGGATGCAGTGCTGACCGATACTGCCCGCACCGCCTTTGCCGCCAGCGCGGTAGATATCGTGAGGAAATATAATCTTGACGGCGTTGATATTGATTGGGAATATCCAGACGATATTGGCGATGGCAATGTATTCCGCCCGGCGGATAAACAGGATTACACGCTGATGTTCGAAGCGCTTCGCAAAGACCTAAATAAACTGGAAAAGGAAACGCACAGAAAGCAGTTTCTTACCGCTGCGGTAGGTGGCTTTAAACGCTTTACCCAAAATACCGAAATGGATAAGGTGGCCAAATATCTCAACTACGTAAACCTGATGACGTACGATTATTTCCAGGATAGTTTAGGTATTGCCGTTCACCATACCAACCTGTACGCATCTAAAAAGTACAACCCCAAATTTGATAGCGCTGATAAGGCTGTTGCCGATTTTATGGCCGCCGGTGTTCCTGCCAATAAACTGGTAATGGGACTGGCATTCTATGGTCGTTCATCAAAAGTTATCGATACCTCGGCTTATGGCCTCGGTACCAAAACCGATGGAAAAATGCGCGCCGGCGGTTTTACTTTTTTAAGAGACAGTTTATTGAATAATACCGCAAAAGGTTTCAGATATTATCGTGATACCGCAGCAGCAGCGCCATATTTATTCAATACCTCTACCCGCCAATTTATATCTTATGATGATGAATGGTCGATCAAGAATAAATGCGATTACGTGACGAAAAAAGGCATGGCCGGCGTAATGTTCTGGGAGTACAGCGACGACCGGAAAGAATATTTATTGAATGAGATCAATAAGGATCTGAAGTGATTTAGTCCGGGAGCCGGGAAAGACCGAAAAGGAAAAGTCATAAACCCAAGCGTCATTGCGACTTCACCGCACGTCATTGTGCCTCTCCCGCACGTCATTGCGAGGAACGAAGCAATCTCTACATAGGACATTGCCGCCAATGCATAGTCCAGAGATTGCTTCGCTCCTCGCAATGACGCGAAGGGAAGGGACTGTTGAAATAATTACCAGTTAAACCCTCTGCTTCTCGCATACCCTTCAATCTTCTTACCAGCATCAGCATCCAGCAAGATCTCGCAATTAGGGTGTAATTGCACCACCGAGGCAGGTATATCCGTAGTAACCGGTCCTAAAATAGCCTGCTCGATAATATCAGCCTTGTGAGCGCCTTTGGCTATCAGGATAAGCTTGCGGGTGTGCATAATGTTCTTAACGCCACGAGTTAAACCGCCAAGCTCCGTTTCGGGTGGAACCTGGGTTTCACGGCGCACACGGGCTTCAAAATCCGGGTCCATTGGGGATACCCAGGTTTCGCTTTCAAACGGTGTTCCCGGCTGGTTAATACCGATATGCCCATTGCTGCCGATGCCTAACATTTGCAAATCGGCACCGCCACGCTCTGCTAAACGCTTTTCAAACAAAATACTCTCCGCTTCAAAATCATCCGACAGGGTGGGAGGCATAATAAAATTTTCATCCGGAATACCCAGCGGACCGGCGATCTGGTTTAAGATCATGGTATAGCAACTGCCTGCGTAGGCGCGGTCGAGGTTGGTGAGTTCATCTACGTTAAAAAGGGTAATTCCTGATACGTCGAACGGATATTTGGCATAGATCTCAGACACGATGCCATGCATCCCTATGGTGGTTTGTCCGGTTGATAAGCCTATTACCGAGGTGCGTTTCTCGAGCATCTGGGCGATAATCCGCCATGCTGCGGTTACATCAAATTCGCGTTCGTTTTTGGTTATGGTTATTTTCATTATAGATCTTTTAACTTTTCTGTAAAAAATTGGCCGATGGTTGTCGCCGCTTCAGTTTCGTCCTCTCCGTCAACAATAAGCGTAACGGTTTCGCCCCCTTTAATGGCCAGCGACAACAGGTTTAACATGCTGTTCAGTTTTATCGTCTTGCCGCCTTTTTGCAGGCTGATAGCCGATTTATAGTTTTTGGCAAGCTTTATTAACGCCGTTGCCGGTCGGGCATGCATGCCCTGCGGGGCGAGAATTATATATTCGTTTGTAATCATTTTTATTCTTTACTTCTCTCCGTCATTGCGAGGAACGAAGCAATCTCTACACAGGACATTGACGCTAATGCATAGTCCAGAGATTGCTTCGTTCCTCACAATGACGTGCGTTTTTTACAAGAGTCCGTTCACTTCCCTCAAATACTTCAAAATCTCTTCCGGACTTTCCATTTCCCGCACATTGGCGTACACCTGTTTCGCCTTCGCCTCGCTGTTATTGATAATGATATTTTTTATTGCAGGTATGGCCGAAGCGCTCATCGAAAAATCCTTTAATCCCATGCCAACCAATAGTAAAGCAGCCAAAGGATCGCCGGCCATTTCGCCGCACATGCCTACGTGGATACCATGCTTATCGCCCTGCTCAATTACGAAACTGATCAAGCGCAAAATGGCCGGGTTAAATGGATCATAGAGGTGGCTGATCTTTTCGTTCATCCTGTCGACTGCCAGCGTGTACTGACAAAGGTCATTCGTCCCAATACTGAAAAAATCAACCTCTTTGGCCAATAAATCTGCGATAATTGCAGCTGATGGCACCTCTATCATAATGCCCGTTTTAATAGCGGCATTAAAGCTGATATTCTGTTGATAGAGTTCCGTTTTAGCTTCGGTAAGGATAACCTTTGCCTGCCGCAATTCCTGGATATTGGAGATCATCGGGAACATGATCTTCAGATCGCCAAAAACAGAGGCCCTCAAAATGGCTTTCAGTTGAGTTATGAAAAGGTCTTTACGATCCAGGCAGATACGGATAGCGCGGTAGCCCAAAAACGGGTTCAGTTCGGCAGGCAGGTTAAAATAGGGCAGGTGCTTATCGCCCCCAATATCAATAGTGCGTACAATAACCGGCTTCCCTTTTGATTGCAGCGCCACAGCTTTATAAAACTCAAACTGTTCATCTTCCGAAGGGAAAGTATCGCGATTCATAAACAGCAGTTCGGTGCGAAGCAAGCCTACGCCTTCGCCGCCGTTATCAAATACGGCTTCCAGATCTGCAGCTCCCGAAATGTTTGCCGTGAGTAAGATCTGCAGCCCATCGGTGGTAACTGCCGGCTGATCTTTCAGTGCGTTCAGCCCTTTCGCATACTCATTATAAGCAGCCTTTTTTAACTGGTATTCCGTTAATAGAACTGCATCGGGATTTACATACACTAACGCTTCGGCGCCATCCAGAATAATAACATCGTTGTTTTTTATGCTGATCAGTTCCGAACCACAACCAACCACTGCCGGGATGCCTTTGGCTTTGGCGATAATGGCGGTATGCGATGTTTTGCTGCCCATCTGCGTGGCGAAGCCGGTAATGTAATTCAGATCGAGGGTGATGGTATCAGATGGCGCAAGGTCTTCCGCAATGATGATGGTATCGGCGTTAAACTGCTGCTGTGTTGAGCTTTCGCCGTTTACATGCTTTAAGATCCGGTTGCCGATATCCTTTATATCTGCGGCCCGGCCACGCATATATTCATCGTCCATATCCTCAAAAATGGCAACGAGGTTAGCTATCACTTCCAGCAGCGCATCATTTGCATTTTTGTGTTCTATGGTGATCTTTTCCGTTACGCCTTCCAGTATTTCGGGGTCGCTTAATAGCTCCGTTTGGGTTTCAAGCAGTGCGATATCGTCATCGGAAGGCGAAGCGCTTTTCAATTGTTCAATCTCAGCTATAGCAGCGCTGATAGCCCGACTTAATTTTTCAATTTCGGCTGTAATTTCAGACCGGTCAGTCAGCAAAATGTTGGTAAGCGCGGCTTCTTTCTTTTGCATTATAAAAGCCCTGCCTATCGAAATTCCCGGTGAAACGCCAATTCCCTTTATCATTCTAAGCAAATAAGTGGATCATGCTGCCTATAAAACCCAGTGCCAACAGGCCCAGCAATAGATGCGTGGTTTTGGCGCCGTTCTTCACAAAATAGTAAACCAAAAACGTTAATCCAAGCGGAATCACCGATGGCACCACCTGGTCTAATACCGATTGCAGCGATATCGCCGATTTATCATTCGTGCCAATGCTGATAGGCGTGGTGATGGTCATCAATGTGGCCGGCATGGCACCTACCACCATCAGGCCGAGTATGGACGCGCCACGGGTTAGCCTATCCATTACATTATTTTTTGCCAGCTTTTGCAGGAATTTTGTACCGGTGCTGTATCCCACAAATGTGAGATTATAGCGCACTATCAAATGCGGAACATTGAAAATAAGCAGGAACAAAACCGGCCCCATTATATTTCCCTTGATGGACAACGATGTACCTACCCCGGCCGCAATAACCTTAAAGGTGCCCCAGAACAAGGAATCGAACACGCCCGCAAGCGGCCCCATCAAACCAAGCTTTACCGATTGGATCGATTCTGCATCGAAATCGGGGTTGGTGCTGTTTTGCTCTTCCATAGCGGCGGTTAGTCCCAATATAAGGGTAGAACCGTAGGGACTGGTATTAAAAAACTGCAAATGCCTTTTAAGCGCCGCGGCCATTTGTTCTTTGGTATGATAAAGCTTTTTTAATACCGGGATAATAGAAAAGGCGAAGCCTGTATTTTGCCAGGTCTCAAAGTTAAAATTGGCCTCCAAAGCCATCGACCGCCAAAACAAACTGCGAACGTCCTTTTTATTGAGTTTTAGTTCCGGTTTGGTTTCTTCGGCCTCATCTTCCATTGCAAAATCGTCATCATCATCGGCAATCTTTGTAGCAGGTTGCGTAACGATGAGCGCGATAACGATGCCCAGTCCGCCAATGGCAATAACCGGCAACTTCAAATAAGCTGCAAGGATAAATCCGAGAAAAAAATACGGCGCTACGGTCTTGTTGAACATTAGCTGCATCAGTAAGGCAAAGCCCAATGCCGGCAGCATATTACCTGCAACGGTGAGTCCTGATTGTACCCAGGCAGGGATCAGATCGAGAAAATCTTTCATTACCGTACTGCCCAATTGCAGGGCCAGCAAAATGATGATGCCCATTAAAATTGGTCTGATGATACCGGATAGAATATGCAGCCGCTGGATGGAGTTATAATCGCCGGCATCAGCGTATTGAACGAACCTTTTATTCAACACCGAGCGGAAAACGAATAAACTGCTGATGAGCATTTCGGCCAGTATTGATACAGGCACGGCAATGGTTAGTGCAATGGCAGGCCCTTTGCCCGAAATAATGGCAAAAGCAGTACCCAATACGCCGCCGGTAATTACATCAGGTGGAATAGCTGCGCCGACCTTGATGTTACCCATAAAGATCAGCTCGAGCGTGGCACCTATCACAACGCCCTGCGTAACATCGCCCAAAACAAGCCCCACCAGCGGACCCAGCACCAACGGCCTGCTCAGCAGCGTGGTGCCCAAAAAATCCTCCGAATGGCCGAACATTGCAATGAGCGCAATGAGTAGATAGGTAGTAGACATTAGCTTGTTTGTTATTAAGAGCCAGGAACCAAGAGTCAAGAATCAAGACAGGAAAATGTCTGTCGATGGCTATTTATTTGGTCTTCTCTTTTTTGTTTATTTTTATTCCTCTCTTGGTTCTTGGTTCTAACTCGCGGTTCATATCAATCCTGCCACCATCTGCTTGGTGTCGGTAGGTACCTGGCGTACTTCCAGCTCTATACCTTTATCCAATAGTTCTTTAATGGCCGAAATATCGTCGTCGTTAACTGCCACTGCTTTTGAGATGAGGCGCGCACCGTCTTTCAACCTCAAACCGCCAAAGTTTACCGATTTTATTTCGGGCACCTCGTTTACCAACGCGCGGGCATCGGTTACGCTGTTCACTATTAATAATATTTTAAGTGGCTTGCTTCTTTCGTCGTTTAAAAATGCGGCGGCCTCGCTGATGGTTTTTACCAGCAGTTTGGTGCCTGCGGGTTTGGCCAGGCCGAGGGTCATCTTTACAAATTCATCTTTAGCAACTTTATCGTTCGCTATTACAAGGCAGTTAACGCCGAGGGCCGGGGTCCAGGTAAAAACAACCTGTCCGTGCACCAGGCGGTCGTCAATGCGGGTGAGCTTAATCATCCTGTTCGTCTTTCTGGGTTGTTAAAAGTTTATTTACGTAAGCCATTTGCTCCTTCGCGTTGTCAATTGCATCGGCAATCACCTCGCCGGCCGGTGTGTCATGATCGGCCATCATTATCTCGATCAGCAATGGCAGGTTAAAGCCTGATACTACATGAACATTAGTCCGCAAGGCGTGCTGCAGCACCTGGTTGGTAACGCTGCCGCCTAAAATGTCGGAGAAAACGATCAGTTCATCATTTTCACCTACCTGGTTCATCACTCCGGCTATCTGATCTTCAATAGTGATGTTCTCGTTTGTATAAGCCTCTATCAAAAACACATTATCCATTGCCCCGATAATAATATCGAGCGACGATTTTACTCCACCGGCAAAAGTGCCGTGCGTTGCGATCAAAAATTTTCTATTCTTATTATTCTCCATCAATTGCGATGTTCGTATGTAACAATCTGCATACAATATATGCATTTTTACATTTTGCAATAATCAGCGAAACTTTGTTTAAAAGCTATTTTTCCGGCCCTACAATACTACTACGATGTTAATTATTGAGTTAGTGAATTAGTGAGTTAGTGAATGGTGAATTAGTGAGTTGGTGAATGATTAGTTATTGACTTATTGAGTTATTGATTATTGAATGGGAATGATCAAAATATTATTTAATACCGCTTTAATAAGAGGCAATGCGTTACGTATCTACGTTAAACACGAATAAGGGTGATCTAAAGAATTTGTAGAGACGCGATGCCTCGCGTCTACAACGCCGCATTGGCCGTTAACCTCAATCACTAATTCACTAACTCACTAATTCAAAACTGGTAGTGCTAATGTAGTGGCATAAAAATCCTTGCGGAAAATGTAATACCTTAGCTTTGACTTCAGGAAGCGGCCTAACCAATACCGCGGTAAACAAACCTTCTTAATTAAATAGTATTCATGTTATCAACAGTAAAAAGGTTCGCCTTATATACAGTATTGTGCTTTCCATTTTTTGTACGGGCGCAGGCAGTAAAAATTGTGACCAACCATGTGGGTTATGAAGATACCCGTAGCAAACGCGCCGTTATTGTTGCCGGTACCAAACTAAATATTAGCTCATTCGACCTGCTCGACGCCAATACCGGTGCAAAGGTGCTTTCAGGAAAAGTGGTTTACAACGGCACTGTGGACAAATGGAAAACCTTCCAGTTCTGGACTATTGATTTCAGCGCTTTCTCCAAACCGGGTACTTATAAATTGCAGGTGGCCTTACCAAAGGAAACCATCACTTCATATCCCTTTATCATTGGCAAAAATGTGCTGGAAAAAGCAACGATCTCTGATGTAGTTTATTACTTCAAAGGACAACGCAGCTCGGGCTTATTTGATAAGGCCGATCATCATTTGCCTTTGGCTGGCAGCACTGCCGATACCATCGACGCGCATGGCGGCTGGTATGATGCCACCGGCGATTATGGCAAGCACCTGTCGCACTTGTCGTTTTCCAATTACTTCAATCCGCAGCAGATCTCATTAACTGCCTGGAGCCTGTTTAAAACATACGAATTACTGGCTGCTCGTCCCGGGACTGATTTTCGCCAGTTTAACCGCCGCATTTTGGATGAGGCCATGTACGGCGCCGATTACTTTGTGCGGATGCAGGTTAAAAATGGTTCGTTCTACCGTTCGGTAGGGGCGCCGGGACCGGGTAAATTACCAAAAGACCGTTCGATACAGGCTGAAGAGGGGAGTTACCGCATTAAGCAAACCAAAGATCAGGCATTTGCTAAAGCAGTTGGGCCGAAGAACCGTGAAAGCTATTTTGCCAGTTACCGCTCGGGTGCAGGTATTGCCATTGCCGCACTGGCCATGGCATCGACCTATAATGTAAGCGGCGATTACAGCAATGCCGACTACCTGAAAGCTGCCGAAAATGCCTTTGCTTATTTGGAGCAAAATAACCCAAAGGTGGCTTATGATGGCAAAGAGAATATCATCGACGATTATTGTGCCCTGAGCGCCGCCACAGAATTATATAAGGCAACCAAAAAAGATGTTTATAAAGCAGCCGCAGCCAAACGTGCCGCCAGCCTTGTGGCTCGCCTTGCCTCATGGAAAAACTATAAAAATTACTTCCGTGCGGATGACAAAGACCGGCCATTCTTCCATCCATCAGATGCAGGCCTGCCGGTGGTGAGCTTATTGTATTATTATCCGCTGGCCCCGGCCGATGAGCAGGCAAAGATCAAAGCGACCATTAAACAATCGATGGAGTTTGAGTTGGCCATTACCGCCGAGGTGAATAACCCATTTGACTACAGTCGCCAGTTGGTGCAGGATACTTTAGGCAATAGGCGCAGCACGTTCTTCTTTCCGCATGGCAGCGATGCCGCGCCGTGGTGGCAGGGGGAAAACGCAAGGCTCGGCTCCGTTGCTGCCGCTGCCCGTATGGCCGCTGTATTGTTTAAGGATGATAAACCTTTCCACGATAAGTTAAACACATTCGCGCTCGATCAGCTGAACTGGATCCTGGGATTGAATCCATTTGACAGCTGCATGCTGCAAGGCACAGGGCACAACAACCCGGCCTATGGTTTCTTCGGCACATTTGAATATACCAACGCGCCCGGCGGAATTGTTAATGGCATTACCTCCGGCTTTGATAACGAAAACGATATCGATTACAACATTCCTTATGCCGTATCGGGCAAGGATTCCGACTGGCGGTGGGCCGAGCAATGGCTGCCGCATACAGCCTGGTATTTGCTTGCTGTTTCTTTAAATGACTGATAAAAAATTGAACTTATGAAAACCTACGTTACCCGGTTTAGTATATTATTTCTGCTGGCGCTGACTTTCTGCAATTTCAGGCCTGCAGCCGACGATCATAAAACCCTCGCCATCGGCGAAACCGCACCCGATTTTAGTCTGCCCGGCATCGACGGTAAAACCTATACGCTGGCTTCTTTTAAAAGCGCCAAAGTGCTGGTTATCGTTTTTATGTGTAACCACTGCCCTACATCACAAGCATACGAAAACAGGGTAATTAAAATGACTTCCGACTATGCTTCTAAAGGTGTTGCCGTTGTTGCTATCAACCCCAATAACCCGGCAGGCCTCCGGTTAGATGAGCTTGGTTACAGCGATCTCAGCGATTCGTTCGACGATATGAAGATCCGTGCGAAGAATGCAGGCTTTAACTTTCCATACCTGTATGACGGCGAAACCGAGGTGACATCAAAAAAATATGGTCCGGTAGCTACGCCGCATATTTTTGTTTTTGATAAAGACCGCAAGCTGCGCTACAATGGCCGGATAGATGATATGGAGAATCCCGCCAAAACGCCGCACTCGCTGGATGCACGCAACGCTATCGATGCTGTTTTAGCCGGGAAAGAAATTGCCGCACCGGTAACCAAGACTTTTGGCTGCTCTATTAAATGGGCCGAGAAAAGTGTTTGGTTAGAGAAAGCCCAGACCCAGTGGGCCAAAGAGCCGGTAAAGCTGGATACGCTTAGTGCCGCAGGGATTAAAGAAGTATTGAAAAACCATACCGATAAATTGCGTTTAGTTAATCTTTGGGCTACCTGGTGCGGTCCGTGTGTGGCGGAGTTCAGCGACCTGGTAACCCTCAACCATACCTACCGCGACCGCGGGCTCGAATTTGTAAGTATCAGTGCTGATAACCTGGAGAATAAGGATAAGGCTCTCAAATTCCTGGAACGCAAACAGGCATCAGGGTTAAACTTCATTTATAGCGGCGACGACAAATACAAAATGATAGAAGCCGTTGACCCGAAATGGGATGGTGCCTTACCCTACACACTGCTGGTTGAACCCGATGGCAAGGTAGTTTATTCGCACGAGGGCGCCATCGATGCGGAAGAATTAAGGAAAATAATTTTTGATGTGCCGATGATGGGACGGATATACAAGGAGGCGGCGAATAAGTAAAAAATACAGGTATGCAGGACGGGTTCCCCTCTTGAGAGGGAAAAAAAAAGATAAATTATCGATATGAAGAAAATTATACTCTTTATCCTGGTGCTGGCAGCAACCATAAACGTTTACGCCCAATCCCCAAAATTCAAAGTCCTTGTTGTAGCCTCGCTTGCTAAAGACCACTGGAAAAGTATTTCTGTTGGCAAGGAGTTTTTCGAAAAGTTGGGCAAGGAGAACAACTTCGCTGTTGATTTTACGAGCGACACCTCTACAATTAACGATGCCAACCTGGCCAAATACCAGGTGTTTGTGATGTTCCATTTAGCGCCGTTCGATATGTCGGCCGCACAGCAGGCGGCTTTGCAAAAGTTTGTAACGCAGGGAAAGGGCTGGGTGGGTATCCACGCGGCTGGCCTGACCGGCAAGCAGTTCATCGCCCCAAATTCAAATGCAAAATACTGGGATTGGTTCGAAACGCTGATGGGTGGTGTGATCTACTCGCCGCATCCGGCTTTCCAGGATGGGTTGGTTGTGGTGGAGGATCGTAACAGTCCGATCACTAAAGGCCTCCCTGCAAAATTCTGGCTGGCTGATGAATGGTATGAATGGGATAAGAGTCCGCGCGGAAATGTGCATGTGCTGGCCACTGTAGATGAATCAACCTACAAACAAAATAAACCGATGGGTGATCATCCCATGGTGTGGACTAACGAGGCTTTTCACCGCATGGTTTATATCTGCATCGGTCATTCGCCAACCGATCTGGAAAACCCGAACTATATATTACTGGTGAAGAACTCCATCCTTTGGGCAGCGTCCAAATAACATCAACCCGAAAAGAAATATGAAAAAAATAACATCGATACTCAGTTTTTGCCTGCTTGGCATTTGTACCGCCTGGGCACAAAAAGCGCCGCGTTTTAAAGTGATAGCACTTTACGAAAATGGCGGTCATCATATTGAATATTCAAAAGTTGCCAAGGTTTGGTTAGACAAGCTGGCCGCCGACAGTAATTTCACTATCGATTACATTCAGAATACAGATAAGATCGACGATGAATTCTTGTCGCACTACCAGCTTTTTATCCAGTTGGATTATGCACCTTATGGCTGGACGGAAAAGGCCGTTACCGCGTTTCAGAATTATATTGAGCAGGGCAAAGGCGGCTGGATCGGCTTTCATCACGCTACCTTATTAGGCGAGTTTGACGGATACCCTATGTGGCAATGGTTCAGCAAATTTATGGGCGATACCCGCTACAAAAACTACATCGCCACGTTTGTAAAGGCTAAGGTGAATGTAGAGGATCAAACGCATCCGGTTATGAAAGGTGTATCTCCCGCTTTTATAGTAGAAAAGGAGGAATTTTATACCTACGAAAAGAGCATGCGCGATAATGTGCATGTACTGGCTTCGGTAGATGAAAAGACTTATGTGCCGGATTCGCCGGTCAAAATGGGTGATCATCCGGTAGTTTGGACAAACCCGCATTACAAAGCACGTAACGTATATATTTTTATGGGACACTCGCCTATACTTTTCCAAAGCAAGGATTATACGACGATGTTCAGCAATGCTATTTTCTGGGCAGCAGGGCGTTAACAGAGCCAGGAACCAAGAGTCAAGAATCAAGATAAAAGGACTTTAAAGAGTTTATAAAGAACCTTCTCCTTTGGAGAGGATAGGGTGAGGCGGGAAAAATGCCTGTAAAGAGAAAATCACGACCATGATAAAAAAAATCATCATATTAACCCTAAGCCTCTTACCGCTGATGTGTATCGCCCAGAGCGATACACACCCGGTAATGATGCAGATGCGTAACGGGAAGATCTATTTCGATAATACTTATGCCCTCGATCCTTTATTAAAAAAAGGCGAGCTTTTTGACCGCGCCGTTGATTGGCTGAAAAGCGCTTTTGAGGGGCCTGAAAAGAGTATTGACATCATAGATGCTAAAAAAGGTGAAGTTTCTGGTACAGGAATTTTTAAGATAGTTACCAGCAGCGCAGGTCACTATTACCGGCTCAAATTTGCGGTGAACATTGTGGTACACGATGCTACTTACGAGGTCAAAGTGTTCGACTTTTACGAGAAGCCCATAGAGCCAGGCATATCAAACGAGTACTCTAAAATTGAATACCGCTGGTGGGATTACCGGCAGGGCAAACCCTGGAGCGCGGAAGATAAACGGCTTTTTACGGGGATAGATAAAAACATTAAAGAAATGCTGGCTTCGCTGGAAGGAGTGATGGCTGAGGTAAAGTAAACACAAACGGTGCCGAATTAAATAGAAACTAACAAATGAAATATTCCGGATCTGGTATCAAACAAAACCGAGTGGCTAAGTGGCTTCAGTTCGTGAAACGGGTGTCTGTAATTTGCAGCCTGATGTTGTTTGCCGCTTCAACTTTTGTCTCCGCTCAAACGCCAAAATTCAGGGTACTGGCGCTGTTTTCTACTAACGTGGAGCAGGACCACGTCGATTTTGCTTATGATGCGATAAAGTTTTACGGCAGATTAGCTACAGAAAGGGGCTTTGCCTTTGATACCACCTCCCATTGGGAAGATCTGAACGATGAAAACCTGAAGAAATACCAGGTGGTAGTATGGCTGAATGAGTTTCCGCACAACCAGGCGCAGCGCAGCGCTTTCGAAAAATTTATGGCCAATGGCGGCGGATGGCTGGGTTTCCATGTGTCGGGCTATAATGACAAGTACACCAAATGGCCATGGTTCGTTGATTTTCTGGGCGCAGTGTTTTACAACAATAACTGGCCGCCGCTGCCGGCGAAGATGATTGTAGATGATAACACGCACCCGGCCACTCACCGGCTGCCCAAAACCTACGTTGCACCTATTTGCGAGTGGTATGGCTGGAAACCCAATCCGCGCGATAACAAGAACATTAAAGTATTGGTAACGCTCGATCCTGCCAATTATCCATTAGGCAAAAAGGACGTGATCCGTGAGGGCGATATCCCCGTGGTATGGACGAATACGAACTATAAAATGATCTACATGAACATGGGCCACGGCGATAAAAACCTGACCTCGCCGGTTCAAAATCAGATGTTTGAAGATGCGATGATGTGGCTGGGAGAGGGTAAGAAATAAAATACCGGTGCGTTGTGGTGCGTAGTGGCTCACCTGGCGCAGGTGGTGCATGCTGGCGCAAGTGGCTCAGCGCGGCACAGACGGCGCAAGTGGCGGGCAAACGATTAGCCACCACCATCATTGGCTTAACTCGTCACCTCAATCAAAAAATCATACAAGTGCACTTCGGTAGGCAGATTGAGTTTCTTTCTCACCCGGTACCGGCTGATCTCTACACCCTTCAGGGAAATGTTCAGTAACTGGGCGATTTCCTTTGAGGTTAAATTTAAACGCAGGTATGCACAAAGCTTCAGATCGGTAGAACTCAGATTAGGGAACTTAGACTTCATCGTGCTCAGGAAATTATTGTGTACCTGATCGAAATACATTGAGAAATGGTTCCAGTCCTCATCATTCTTTTCGGTATCGCCCAGCAGACGGAAAACGCTGCGGAACTGGTAGGTGGCGTCGGGAATATTCAGCTTTTTGATCAGCGAGTTTAGCTCATCCTTAATGTTCAACAATAATTTCCCCCGGTCAACAAGGTGCATAGTGAGCGTTGCCAGCTCTTTGTTTTTGTAGGTTAGCTCCGTTTCAAGGTTCTCGTTTTTGAGGGCGATGATCTCTTTTTCATTGCGGTCGAGCTCCAAACTGTGCAGGTATTGCAGGCGTTTTTGCTCGTCATCATGCCGTTTCTGATGCAACTCGAACTTGCGGCGCTGTGCCCGTGCGGCCGAAAAGATAATGCTGCAGATCACCACAATATAGAAGAAGTAAGCCCATGCAGTTTGGTACGCTGCCGGCTGAACCTTGAAAGTATAATTCACCGGTGCCGATACATAACCCGAATTGTTCCTTACCCGCACCGAAAAGGTATAAGTACCGTAAGAAAGATTGGTATAATCCTTTTCCGTCTTATCGGACCAGTCTGACCAATCGTTATCAAAGCCTGTCAGCTTATAAGAGAACTCGGCATTATCATTTCTGGCCAAGAGGGTAGAGGAGTATTCAAAATGAAAGGAGTTCCAATGCTTGGTTACGGTGGGAGTTTGTTTATCATCTTGTACAGCCGCTATCTTATCGCCTTTCATAAAGTATCCCCCGAAGATCAGGCTATCCTTTTCGGCGATGGTTTTAACGGTGGTAAGCAAGGGCAGCGGATTATTTTCTGTCGCCACGAAATGACGATAATTTAAATGAAGTATGCCGTTGGCCGATCCTACAAAAATATTCTCCGCATCGTACGGGTAAATGAATCGTGCACCCATTACCGCCTGCCCGGCCAACTCTGGAAAATAAACAACACGATAAGGTGTATGACCGGCGCGCTTGCTGAAATCTATTACGCCCACACGCTGGTTGCTGATGAACCAAACGTTCCCGCTTTTATCCTCAGTTAAATATTGAATGGTCGCGTCTCCCAGCATAGGTTTGTAAAAGGCCGAAGCAATAAACTTATTCTTAGCGGCATCATACTCATACACGCCTTTTTCTGTAGCTGCCAGTATCTTGTTCCTGATAAAATAAACATGGTCGTTCAGCACGGACGGCAGGCCGTTTTTATCGGTATATTGTGAATAGATGACGATCTTTTTCCTGTCGCCCGATAGCTGCATTTTGTAGACCCCGCGATACGGATGCGATGCCCATATTACATTGTTATTGTCGCGGGCGATGGTGCTTAGCGATTCGTAAAGGCCTGGGATCTTCCCCTCGTTGCTGAAATTTCCACCTCCTGATGACTTTAATAATTGCAGGCCGGTATAAGTTCCGGCTATGATATCAGGAGAGTTGGGTATTGGCTTAAACATCCATGCGCCCTGGCCGCGGGTTACCAGCTCGGCGCGATTGCCGTGCAGCACCATCGCGCCATCCTGGTAACCGATTAATAAACTATAATTTACTTCGGAAAAACTCCAAACCTGCCCCTTAGTATTGTCTACCTCGGTAAAAATGCCTTTGCCTTTGCTGATGTCGGTCGCCCGGCCATCGAGCGGCATGCTGTACAGGCCGTTCGAAGTACCGATATAAAGTTTGTTATTAAAAACAATGGCCGCATTGCTTTTTACCTGGTTTTCCCTGCTCGGATAAATATGCTTTACAGAGGTATTGTAATTGATAAAGCCCAGACCATTCTCGAATCCCAGCCAAAGATTTTTGTCGTGGTCCACGAGTACCGAATGAATGGTGTTATTTTGCAGGCCCTCACTGCCGGAGAACCGTTCAACCAGTTTTCCTTCGCGGTCAATAATGAAAAGCCCTTTTGCGGCGG
>DATCQV010000113.1:0-17927 GCA_036569325.1 Mucilaginibacter sp.
GTCCACGGGGTGGCTAATATTTTAATGGAAGGATTGATGGCGATGATCTTTTTCAGCACGGGCACCAGGTCGGTCATTTCCTGGGCGATGCTGAAATGCGTGAGGCTGTTGTCGGTTTGGCCTGAAGGCATATCGTCATAAGTAAAGTCTGACGAGCTCAGATCCGATGCACCGATAGAGATCCGCACGAAGCTCGAACCCACATGCCCTGAAGCGGTCGAGAAAATGTCATTCAGGAAGGTGGCCTGGTTAGCGCCGAGTCCGTTAATCAATGAAGCGCTGCCGCCGGTTAATGCGTAGCCAAATCCATCAATGGTTTGGAAGGTGGTGTTTTCGTCAACGGTGATGGTGGTGGCATTGGTACCGGCATCGGCAGCAAAGTTGATGTTAGCCTGCGCCGCCAGCAACTTGCTTTTGTCTGATGTGGTTTCCCAGACGTTTACGGTTTCATTTGCCGCCCGGGCAACGGTGGTGGTACCTGTGGTGTTGCTCTCCATGCCGGGCTCTGCCTTCGGCATATCTTTTTTACATGAGTAGAAAAACAACGCCGGCAGCAGCAATAGTGCAGCCAGCAGCTTTAGCTTGTAGATAGTTTTCATAAATGGTTATAATTAGTTGATTGGTTTAAAGCACAGCCATTAAAAGCTACGATTATGCCCGTAACGAGGTGAAAGACAGTTAACCTACGCTTAAATGCGCAGACAACAAAGTTAGCCATACAGCTAAAGGCATTCAGATGTTTTTCAGCGTCGGGGCAGACGTACAGTTTTTAATTGGTTATACAAAACTATATTAATTAATATAAAATAACCAAATATATTTTCATATAAATAATTGATTAATAGATAGTTATAATTTATTTAATACGCTTTAAACACAGTGTGTATTTTATACAAAAAGGCCTCTGAAAAGGCGGTAAAGGCGGTTTTTTATTTTGAGAGAGATAAGAGTGATACGCTTGCTTCACAAGTTAATTTTAAAGCAAATTGCACGACAGTATTCTGCATTGACACCCGGGGGAATTAATTTGTGTGAACGGATGTGTAAGAGCGGGCGCTTAAAACGTTTTTTGTTCAAGCGTGGGCGTTTGAACCGGCGGTGCGTGGACAGAACAAAAAAAGCCGGAAGAAAATCCTTAAAGATCTCCATTCCGGCCGTATATATTGGTCAGTTAGTTGCTTGCGTGCACCAGCAATTTTGATCGTTCCAGTTGTTTTAACTGCTGTGCCATTTCTTCGCGCTTATCTTTATAATTATCGTCGTAGGCAAGGTTATTCATTTCATCCGGATCGGCTATGAGGTTATAAAGCTCGAACTGATCGGCATAAGCGCCCATCGCATCGAAATAATAGTTGAACTTCCATTCCTCTGTATGGATAGAACGTACCCTGTTGGCAGCGTTTACCATCGAGGGCTTGTTATTCAAACCGGCTTTAGTATCGTCGAACGCGAACAGAATACTGTCCTGCACAGCTACGTTGTCTTTCATTAACGGTACCAGGCTTACCCCACGAAGGCCGGCTGGCACGTTCTGCACATTGGTCATTTCGGCTATGGTGGGCATTACGTCAACCAGCGATGCCAGTTTCATGGTATTTTGCACACGCTGCGTTTTTTCGTCGAACAATACCGGGTTCGATACCACCAGCGGGATGCGGATGGTTTCTTCATAAGCATTGAACATTTTTTGCCGCTGGCCGCCATGCGTAAGTCCCATTTCGCCATGGTCGGAAGTTTGAATCACTAAAGCTGTATCAGCCAGTCTTTTTCCATTTTCATCGGGAGCGTACAGTTCGTTGGTAACGTAGCTCAATTCCGTATCGATCTTTGAAAGCAGGTAGCCGTAAAAATTCAGGTAATCCAGTTTCATATCGCGCGTGCTGAGCACGCCGAGCCCGGCATCCTGTGCCAGCAGGGACTGAAATTGCGCTAAAGGCTTTTTATTTTTCAGCAGATCTTCTTCAACACTTTTCGGTAAATGAATTTCGCGCCCGGCCCAATCCGATGCGCTATAGCCGTATGTGCCGGCTGTTTTGGGGTAGGCCAAAAGGTCGTGCGGGTTAACCAGTGACAGGATAAGGCAATACGGGGTATTATTCCCCTTTGCCCGGCGTGCCTTTACCGATTGCAGGTAATCGATAGCCTCTTTAATATATTTGGCATCGTGATTTGCATAGCCGCCGCCAAAATTCAGCGGGTTCATATCTTCTCCCGAATCGGGCGGTACCCAACCCATGGCACCATACAAAGCCACATCTGATGCAACCAGCGATGCGTAAGTTGTCACGCCTTTGCTCAGGTGCCATTTGCCGCGGTATTGCACATCGTAGCCATTGCCCTGCAGCATGTTCATCATATTAGGCATGGTATTATTCAACTCTCCCTCAGCAGGAGAGTAATTGCCCAGCGATGTAAGCGTTTGCGTTACCCCGTGCTGCGCCGGATATAAACCCGTAAGCAGTGTTGCCCGGCTTGGTGAGCACATACAGGTATTGCAAAAAGCGCGGTCGAAACTAAAACCGTTTCGTTTTAAAAAAGTAAGATTGGGCAGGTTTTTCTGTTCCCATCCTGCAGGGAAATGCTGGGTAGCGCGCTGCTGGTCGGTAATAAAAATAATGATGTCGGGATTTTTACCAACCTTTTCAAGATTCTGGTCAAAGCTCATATAATGATTTTGTATAAGGTTACAGGTTTTAGTGGAAGACAGGTACAACGGGAGTTGTGCCCCGACTTCTATACATCAAAACTAACAAAACAATAGCGGGAAAAGCAATTGTAGTTACTTTTTTTACAAACCAAATGGGTCGTTAAGCGGGATGCTTGAACAGGCGGTGTGAAATATCGTGGGAGACACAAAGTATTATCTCTCTACAAAAAACTACTCCACAACCAGCTTACTCCATCCCTTTTCCCCTGCATTTTTCAGATACTTTTTCTTCGCTTCCATTACCTTTTTAATGCGCGAACTGTAGGCCCAGCAGGTGCTTTGGCGAATTGATAGTATCTCTGATAATTTATGCGACGAAATCTTCCCGTTGGTGGAATACATCAGGAAGATCATATAGAAGGCTTTGTTGATGGGGATGCGGGTGTTCTGCAAAATGGTATAGGCAATAACCGATTCCTCGTAGCCGCATTTGGAGCACCGGCGACTGTATGGCAAATGCCCGTGCCCGTAATGCTTATTGCTGCACTTGCGGCAGGTGTAGCCTTTCTCCCATTTCAGGTCCGACAGGAATTTAAAACAAGTTTCTCTATCAGGGTAGATCTTGCTGAACTCTTCAAAATCCACCTCGGCCGACATTACCCGGCTGTGCGTTATCTTTTCTATATCCTGGTGTAGGATGGTATTATCTTTTTCGAGCAGTACGTTCATCCTCGAGATCTCTTCGGCCTGCTCCTGCAGCTTTTGATTTACTGCCTTCAGCTCTTCATTCTGCTGCGCTATCGTGGTCGATTTTTCAACCAGCTCATGCGTGCGCTCCTGCACCTGCTGCTCCAGATTCCGGTTAAGGGCGTCTTTCAGCTCCTGGTTTAGTTTCAGCTGGCGTATCACGTCCATCTGTGCTTTCTCTTCCTGTTTTTTCAGCAGGCGCACCCTATCGCCTATGGCAAATGATATAAATACCATCTCCATAATAAAACAAAAACTGAGGCTGTAATAATTGGCCGCGGTTACCGGCAGCCACCAGAGGTTAAGCGCAATGAGTGCCTTGATGACAAAACCGGTCAGCAAAAACGAATAGCCGATAACGAAGAACCGCGCAGCGCGATAGCCTTTGATCAGCACATAGCAGCCTGCAAAATAGGCCAGCGTTAACGGCACTATCTCGATGATCTTATAGCTGAACCAGTTGGGATTTACGGTGAGGCAAAGCAAGAAGAACAGGCAGCGCAAACCCATCACCCACCAGATCACCTTATTGAGCCGCGGCGCATTTACCTTTAAGTTCAGCAGACTTTGCGTAAACAGAACCGAAAAGATGCTCGCAAAAAACAGCGCCACGCCGTAAGCATTATGGTTCCACATGGGCGAGCCGGGCCAGATGTATTGATACGCAATGCCATCGGCACACATTTCGTACAAACCGATGCTCAGGTTATACGCTATGTAATACAAGTACTGCCTTTGCCGCATGGCAATGAACATCATAAGATTGTACAGCCCGAATACGAGGATCATCCCGTAAAATATCCCGAAGAAAAAATACTCTTCCAGTGCATAGGTAATGAACCAGTTTACCGACCGCAGTACCATAATAACGTTCACCGGCTGGTGCGACCGGATGCGAATGTAATACAATTGATCTCCGCTGAGACTTGCGTTGTAAAGATTTAAGCTGAAGTTTTTATGCTGATAAAGGCGTGCGGTAAAGGGCCGGCTGCTGCCCAGCATGGTAGCCGTGTAGGTATGATTTTTTGTAGGCGAATAAACCGTAATGCTATCGATGGTTTGATCGAAAAACTCGATGATCCAGTTGTTTTTTGAGTGCGGGTTGTGGTGTATTTTGAGGCGATACCAGTAGGCTGTATTGGGGTCGGCGGTTACGGGGGTCGCTATGGGGTTTACCTTAAATTTATCGGCAAAGGCCGGACTTTTTATCTCGTCTATTTTCAGGTCAGCGTGAGTATCCTCAAAGTAGTTTACCTGACCAAACCTGAAGATCTGCTGCTTTGCAGTATCGCTTATATTAACAGCCACCTGCGCTTTGGCTGCAAAAAATGCCAGACAAAAAAACGCAGACGTAAATAGTCTAAGTAAGTTTTTACTCATACAGGGTTTAGTATCGCCGGTTTACTTTATACGGGTTTACGTATTGGTTAACAAAAGGTTTATAATTGGTTTAGGTCGGCTTAAAACAATGATAATACTTTACTTTTTAAAATCCTATTAAGGGTAGATTTTACAATTAAAGCAAAAAGGCGAAAGCTAAAAGCGGAAAGCAAAAAAGGCAGACTATTAACTGCTTTGGTCTTTCAGCTTTTAGTTCAAGGTACTTTAAATCCCAACGCCTCGATATATCCCTTATTAGGTTTACAATTTTCAAACTTTGCGTTCTTCAAAAATGTCCATAGCGCTTTTATCAGTTCCTGGCGGTCTTCAGGTGCCGCCTTGCGGATCTGGTCGAACGTAGCGCGGGGCTTTTCGGTGTAGTCTATTACTTTTTCGTAACCGGCAGGTACGTCGAAGGTGATGATACCTGCGGTGTTATCCAGTTTCTTGTATGGCCAGTAATGCCAGCCGATATCGTTTTTCTCAAGCGTAATCCTGAAATCCCTTACCCATTCATCCTTGTTTTCGCCGGTTTCGCCGCAGTAGATTGGCACGTTGTACTTATCGCGGAAATCGATATAATCCTGGATCACCTTTTGGGTCGGCTCGGTCCAGTACTTGTGAAACTGATAGATCAATTTGCTGTCGAACGGCGCGCCGAACGGTTTAAAGTTGCTGTCCCATTGTGCGCCGCCTAAAATGATGATGTGGTTCTTATCTACAGTACGGATCGATTTGGTAATGTCTTTATATAACGGTTCAAGGTATTGGTTAAACTCTTCGGCCTTGAAATACGTGGCAATAGGCTCGTTAAGCAGGTCGTAACCCATAACGGTGGTTTCGTTGGCATAATGTGCAGCAATGCGGTGCCAGATACTGATACACAATTGCTGGCTGGCTTTGCTTTTAAACAGGAACGGGTAGCTGTAACCATCATCGATATTATCGCCGGTTTGGCCGCCGGGCGCGGCATGCATATCCAGGATCACATAGAGGCCTTCTTTTTTACACCAGCCTATCACGCGGTCAAGTAGTTCGAAGCCGCGGTTCGGGTTGTTTTCGCCCATATAACTTTCCGAAGTAAAAAGGCGATAATTGAAGGGGATACGGATGGAGTTCATACCAGATGCTTTCAGGAAATGAATATCAGCCGCGGTGATATAAGTATCCTGGTATTGTTTCCAAAAAGCCTTCACATCTTCCGGACCCATAATTTCGCTCAGCGCCTGGTTAATGAGCCGCGGCGAGTTCACATCCTTAAATTTGAACATATAACCCTCGGGAACCAGCCAGTTGCCCAGGTTGGTACCGCGCATCAGGAAGGGCTTGTTATTTACGCCGATCACCTCCTTGCCCTTAACGGTAATGAATTTGCCGGATTGGGCGTTAACAAATGCCGCGCTGAAAGTAATAACGAGGATGGTTATAAGTTTTCTCATTGTCGAAAAGGTGTTTAGTATTGATTATGTAGAGACGCGATACATCGCGTCTTAGGTTAGTTCAATCCGGTGTCATGCCTTAAACAGGTATAGCAGGAGACGTGACGTATCGCGTCTCTGCAAATAATTGGTTTTACCCGTACATTTGCTAATATAGCGTTAACAAATACCTTTTTTATACATTTAAACAAATTTAGAAACGTAGATTTTGGCGAAAATTTGATACGCTTTAATACCAAAGAAATTTTTGAAAACGTTACAGATTTCATTGAAACGCAATTTTATCTGAACAGCTTAATACCAATAGCATGAAACAACTGAGACTTTTTGCCGCGGCATTTTTTCTTCTTACGACGCCGGTTTTTGCCCAAAATCTGAAAGTTGCCGTGGCTGCAAACCTGGCCCCGGTGATCAAAGTGTTGCAGGCCGACTTCAAAGCTAAAACCGGGATAAGCATCGAGCCCATCATCGGTTCGTCGGGAAACCTGAGCACCCAGATAAAGAACGGCGCACCTTTCGATGTATTTCTTTCGGCGGATGTCGAATTTCCGGAAACGCTTTTTAAGGAAGGGTTCGGGCTTAAAAAACCGGTTGTTTATGCACAGGGACGTTTGATCATTTGCAGTAATCAGAACATTGGCTTCGAAAACTGGGAGCGTGTGCTGCTAACACGCAGAATTAAAAAAGTAGCCATAGCCAATGCCGCCATCGCGCCTTATGGCAAAGCCGCAGAAGAGGCCCTTAAAAGCAAAGGCATCCTCGACGATATCAAATCGAAAATAGTAACAGGCGAGAGTATCTCGCAAGTAAACGCCTACATCGCAACAGGCGTAGTTGATGTGGGCTTTACCACCCAGGCCCTCGTCGCCGATCCTGCCAATAAATCGCAGTTGTACTGGGCGCGTATCGACCCAAAAACATATTCACCTATTGAACAGGGGATGTTGTTGCTAAAACACGCTTCAGGAAATGCCGATGCGGCTAAATTTTATGAATACGTATTGAGCCCGGCGGCAAAGGCTACGTTTAAGAAGTATGGGTATCATGTGCCGTAAGATAGGATATAAACGAGCGTCATGCCGAGGCCCCCGAAGCATGTGCGGTGGCCCGGCCGAGCGACATCGCCTGCTTTGCATACGGACTATGCCCTTTGCGCTCATCCTTCGAGAGCCTCAGGATGACAGGCCATCTTAATTGATAACAAAAATAAAAACTAATGGACCCAACCCCGATATGGCTTACGCTTAAACTGGCGGCAATAACCACAGCATTATTGTTGGTTATCGGCTTGCCGGTTGCGTGGTGGCTTTCGCGGGGTCGGTCGTTCGGCAAAATCTTATTGGAGGCCATCATTACCATGCCGCTGGTTTTGCCGCCCTCGGTGCTGGGGTTTTATTTACTGCTTGTGTTTAGTCCGCAGCACGGTATTGGGCTATGGCTGCAAAAAGCGTTCGATGTGCAGTTCGTATTTTCATTTAAGGGTTTGGTGCTGGCCTCGGTTATTTACAGCATGCCCTTTATGATCGGGCCAATCAAATCGGCATTGCAGCAATTGCCTGTTTCGCTGTCGCAGGCTTCATACAGTCTCGGTAAAAGCAGGTGGCAAACCTTTATCAAGGTACTGCTCCCTAATATCAGGCCTTCGTTGTTGTCGGCAATTGTGCTCACCTTTGCACACACGCTGGGCGAGTTCGGTGTTGTGCTGATGATTGGCGGCAATATTCCCGGTGTTACGCGGGTTGCTTCCATTGCAGTTTATGATGCCGTTGAGCAGATGGATTATCACAGCGCCAACCTGTATTCGTTTGTGCTTTTTGCCATTACGTTCGTTTTGGTGATCGCGGTTTTTGTGTTCAATAAATATCAATTAAAAAGCCCTTTGGAATGATCAGCATCGATATTGAAAAAAGGCTAAGGGCTTATAAAGGGCAACACCTGCTGCAGATAAAGAAAGAATTTGCAGCGGAAAGTATTACCAAGATCTACGGTGCTTCCGGTGCAGGCAAGACTACGCTGCTAAAAATAATTGCCGGCTTTATTCAGCCCGAAAACGGCAGCATTATGGTTAACGGTGCAACATGGTTCAGTGCAGAAAGCAAGATCAATCTGCCGCCTCAACAGCGATTGTGCGGTTTTGTGTTCCAGGATTATGCGTTGTTTCCGAACATGACGGTGCAGGAACATCTGCAATACGCCACAACCGATGTCGCGTGGATTGATCGTTTATTGAAGCTCGGCAAGTTGGAACCATTTGTGAGCCATAAACCCATCTACCTGTCGGGCGGGCAGCAGCAGCGGCTGGCTATTTTGAGGGCCCTGGCCATTAAGCCGAAATTATTGCTGATGGATGAGCCGTTCTCCGCCCTCGACCCTGAAACAAAAACGGAGCTGATAACAGAACTCAAACTCATTATTGCGGAACTGAAAGCGACTGTGCTTATCGTAACCCACAATCCGCAGGAAGTTGCGGAGTTAGCTACCGATGAGTTCAAAGCAGAATAAAAACACGAATTTCACAACAAAGAGTCAATGAACCCTTTGTCGTGAAATTCGATACAATTGGCTGGTTTCCGCTAAATCATCTTATAACGCTGCAGCTATGGTACTCACCGACGGGCGTTTGGTGTAGTCCTTATCAAATTGCACATAAACAATTTTTCCCGAACTATTAATTACATAGGTAGCCGGAACCGGCAGCACATGATCGGCATTACCATTGTTCTTTTCCAGGTCAACGCCGTAACCTTTTAATTTAGCATACAGGTCGGCATCAACGGTATAGTTTACGCCGTAGGCCTTCATGATCTTGTAGCCTTTATCCTGCACCATCGAGAAGGAGGCATGTGTTTTTTCTATGGTTTTGTCGATGTTCGCTTTGGTTTCAGGGGTTACGCCAATTACATAAGCGCCTTTGCCGGTAAGCAATTCCAGTGAATCCTGCAGCTGCTTGATATGCTTGTTGCAGTACGGACACCATTGCCCGCGGTAAAAGAACAGCACCACCGATCTATGCTGCTTCAGCAAGGCTTTCAGATCAAGCGGCTTGCCCGAGTTATCGGTTGCGGTAAACTCCGGCGCTCGTGTGCCGGTTTTCAAACCTGTTTGCGCTATTGCCTGGAAACCCATAAACAGCACCACAGCTATTAGTATAAATTTTTTCATTTCTATTTAGTTAAGTGTAAAAAGGAGGGGAATACATCCCCTCCCCGATCAAAACAAAAAACAACTCACATTTTACCTGAAGTGTCTTTCTTCATTTTCATTTTGTCCATCTTCTTGTCGGACTTCATTTTGTCTTTGCCCATTTTGTCCATCTTCTTTTTCTCCATCTTGTCCATCTTCATTTTGTCTTTTTTCATCTTATCCATTTTGCCGGTATCGCTCAAGGCAACGGTATTTGAAGATAAATGATTGATGGTTTTTGCCTGGCTGGCTAACGAAAGACTGGCCACAATGGCGACAGCAACTGCGCCGGAAATAAGTGATTTCATACTTTGATTTTTTTAGTTTTTTTAATTCTTACCGGCTTAGTCGGCAGCGAATTACTAACCTTACAAAGTATTTTAATTTATTTTCAGGGTATAATTACAGGTGAAGTAAAGTTTAACTATAATTAATGCGGTTTAAAATAGTTTTAGTCTATAAAATTTATTTATTCAATTCTTCCTCTATTCTTCCCTGCAATTCTTTCTTGAAATTCTCATCCAGGTGTGCGTTGGGCTTCACGGCATCATTAAAAAGCAGGCGCACCATCTCGTTAATAACGGCGCTTTGTTTTTTGTAGATGCGGCAAAACCGGCAGCCTATCAAATGAATACGCAGCTCGATATATTCCCTTACGGTTATTTTATCCATAGCCTTTTTCTCTATCAGAAGAGTGGCCTTTTTGCAGTTATAAATAACTCTTTTCAAATAGCTCATAACCTTTTAATTTTAAATCCAGTTTTTTTGAAGACACGCTCTCAGGCTCACCTTTGCCCGGTGGATGATCACCCAGAAATTTGCCGGGGTTACCTTTAACTCCGTGCATATCGTTTCGGTGGGTTCTTCGTCAATATGCTTCATTGTAAATACCGACATCCACAACACCGGCAGCTTTTGCAGGCATTTTTTAAGGATCGACTCAAATTCCCGGCTTACCAGCTGGTCTTTATCCTCAATACCAAATTCGCGCGGGCCATTGTTGTTTATCCAGTGGCCATCGTTGCTGTCAAAGAAGTCGGCCTGCTCTTCTTCGGCTTCTTTTACATCGGTGGTTTTCAATCCGGATGATTTTTTCCTGTACACGTCAATTATCTTATTTTTAAGTATAGCGGTAAGCCACGTACGTTCCGAACTTTTGCCCGCAAAGCCGCCGACTTTTTGCAGTGCGGCCAAAAATGTATCCTGCACCAGGTCGCGCGCCTGTTCTTCATCATTAATACGCGTTATGGCAAAGCCATACAAATAATCGGCATGCGCCGCCACCCATTCATGGGGATTTAGTTTGTGCTCCATAAAAGTTTGCCGCTGTTGAACGGCGTAGTTGTGATTTTTAACCTTAGTAGTAAAAACGCGGGAAACCTTACAAATTATCCTCGCCTTGGCTTATTAATATTCGATACCGTTACCGAAACCTTTGTACAAGTTAATACAAGTTGATTCACAATAAATTACAGAAATAAAAAAATCTAATTTTATTGTAAGGAATGCCCCGCTCATCCGACTACAGTAAAAAAACGCAGATAATTAAATACCACTAAATATGAAACCGATCAAAATATTCAGCTTTGCCGTGCTGCTTTTGGCAGTTGCGCTGACTTCAACCGCTTTTATCAAAATGTCGAAAAGAACAAAGGCTGATAGCAAAGGCTTTGCCGTTGTTGAACTGTTTACTTCCGAAGGCTGCTCGAGCTGTCCTCCGGCTGATGCGCTGGTTGCTAAAATTGAAAAAGAGACCGCAGACAAGCCTGTTTACATCCTCGCTTACCATGTAGACTATTGGGACCGCCTGGGCTGGAAGGATCAGTTCAGCAGCGCCGCTTTTTCTAAACGCCAAAGTGAATATGCCCATTATCTGCACCTGGACGGTGTTTATACCCCGCAGATAGTGGTAAACGGCAAAACGGAATTTGTGGGTTCGCAGGAAGGAACCTTACGCAATGCCATCCGTACCAACCTGGGAAAGGATGCCGCCGCACAATTGGCTTTGGCAGTTTCTGTTGATGGCAAACAGGCGCATATTAAATATAGCACCGACGCGGCGGATAAGAATACTGTATTACAGTTGGCCGTCCTTGAAAAAAATGCAACCTCGAAAGTTGAACGCGGCGAGAACCAGGGCCGTACCCTGGCGCACGTGCAGATTGTACGGAAGCTGCAGCAGGTTGATCTGGCCGGTAATTCGGGAACTGCAAGCATAGCCCTGCCACAAAACTTTGATCAAAAAAGCTGGGAGGTGATAGGCTTTTTGCAGAATAAAACCAGCGGCGCCATCAGCGGCGCGGCCAAAGCAACATTTTCAAACGAACAGGTTGTAGCTAAAAATTCCAAGTAAAGTTTAATTAAGTAATTTTACATACCGATTGCCCCCGAGTATGAAAACCATTAAAGAAAAACATTCATTAGCCATGCGCTGGTGTCACTGGGTTAATTTTCCCATTCTCACCATTATGATCTGGAGCGGTATGCTCATTTACTGGGCTAATGACGAATATACGTTCACACTGTTCGGGCATACATTTTTCAGGTTTTTTCCCGACTGGTTTTATCATGCCTTGAAAGTACCGCACCGCCTGGCCGAGGGCATGGCTTTTCATTTTCTGTTCATGTGGTTCTTTACGCTGAACGGTGTACTGTACATTTTATATACTATTATTTCGGGCGATTGGCGTGAGCTTGTCCCTCAAAAAAAATCGTTCAAAGAGGCCTGGCTGGTACTGCTGCATGATCTGCATATCCGCAAAATGGCGCCGCCGCAAAACAAGTATAATGCAGCGCAGCGCATTGCCTACACCGCCATTATTGTGATGGGCCTCGGCTCGGTAATTACAGGATTGGCCATTTATAAACCTGTTCAGTTCTATTACCTCACGTGGATCTGTGGTGGCTATCATTCGGCGCGCATTATTCATTTCATCCTTACGCTGGGCTATGTTTTCTTTTTTGTGATCCATATTGTACAGGTTTTCCTGGCGGGATGGAACAATTTCCGTTCGGTGATATCGGGCTTCGAAGTAATAGATACAAGGCGCAAACCCGCCGTTCAAAAAATAAAAAAGCAATGAATACCCCTGCTAAAAAGAAAAAAATAAAGAAGGCGCCTACCATCGAGCAAAAGATCAACAGGCGCAATTTTGTGTCCTTTGCCACTTTTACGATACTGGCAGGCGGTGCTTATGAGGGTTGGCGCTGGCTCTATAAATCGCCGGAAGAAGCTTCGGGAGGAATTACAGCCGGTGCGCGCAAGCCGCTGCGCCGGGCGCTCAATAAAACCGAATTATTCTTCAGGAGGGTATTTAGTGACAACCACCTCGTTAAAACCTACCCAAAATCGATGGCGGCGCGGAGTGCAAGGGTAAACAGCGATATAGGTATGGAAGCCTCAAAGAAATTCGACCCTGCAACGTGGACGCTGAAGGTGGTAAAAAAAGGCGGCGAGGTTTTACAGGTCACCATCCAGGAAATAATGGCCCTGCCTAAAACCGAGATAGTTTACGATTTTAAATGCGTTGAAGGCTGGGACCAAATACAGCATTGGGCCGGTGTAAAGTTCATCGATTTTATAAAACATTTCGGTTTGGATGAATACACCAGGATGGAATACGTGGGCATGGAAACGCCCGATAAGCAATATTACGTAGGCATTGATATGCCCAGCGCTATTCATCCGCAAACTTTACTGGCTTACGAGGTGAACGATAAGCCTATTCCTTTAGTGCATGGCGCCCCGCTGCGACTGATTATTCCCGTAAAATACGGTATTAAAAATCTGAAGCGCATCGGCACGATTACTTTTAGTAACACCCGTCCACGTGATTATTGGGCCGAGGCCGGGTATGATTATTATTCGGGACTGTAGAAGAGAGAGGCAAGAAATCAAGAGTCAGGAATCAAGACTAAAGGAAACACCTCCCTCACCGCTTTATTGTGAGGCATGAAGCAATGACGCAGTAGATATTTTGTCTGAATTATCAATATCAGCGTTTTTAATGTAAAACAGTAATTACATCAACGCTGTTATGCTGATATTCGTATCAACATGCCTGCGGCCAAACTCCCACTTTCCAAGCAAATTGCCTATGCCTGCGGCATGACCGGGTGGAGCATCATGACCAATATCATTATCGTGATGCTGCCCTATTTTTACCTGCCGCCATCCAATTCGGGCCTTATACCGCTGGTGCCGCAGCTGCTTGTTTTGGGCGTATTTAATATCATGTCGATCATTGCCGCTTCGGGGAGACTGGTAGATGCGCTGTTCGATCCATTTATTGCATCGCTGAGTGATCAAAGTAACAACAAGCACGGCAGGCGTATTCCGTTTATGAAATGGGCCATCCTGCCTGCCATCGTTTTTTGCGGATCAACGTTTTGTCCACCCGATAAGGGTGAAAGCATCAGTAACGCCGTGTGGCTCACTGCTACGCTTATTCTCTTTTTTATGGGCGTTACCACCTATGTTATCCCTTACAATGCCTTGCTGCCAGAGCTTGCCGGTACCCCGGCCGAAAAGGTGAAGCTATCGTCGTTCCAGCAAGCCGGCTTCGTTATCGGCATCATCATTGGCGCGCTGGTTAATAACTTTGCCGATCTGATACAAAGCGGCTTCCATATTTCCTCGCGCGATACCGCCGTGCAATACACCATTTGGGCCTTATGTGTGTTTGCAGGCCTCATCATGCTTGTGCCGGTATTGGCGATAGACGAAAAACGTTATTCGCAAAGTAAGCCATCGCACCTGCCTATCCTGCCGGCTATTCGCAAAACGTTCGGTCAGCGGAACTTTAAGTATTACCTCATCTCCGATTTTTCGTTTTACATGGCATTAAGCATCATCTCGAGCGGACTACTGTTTTTCATTACCGTATTGCTTCGCCTGCCGGAATCATTAGGTGGTTTGCTCATGGGGATCATGGTTATGGTATCGTTATGCTTTTATCCGCTTGTAAATTATGTTGCAAAAAGGAAAGGCAAGAAGCCGCTTGTGCTGTTCTCATTCGGCCTGCTGAGCTTAATTTTTGCCATGATCTTTTTCCTGGGGAAGATCCCGGTTTCGTCAGAAACACAGGTTTATACACTGGTGCTTTGCGCTACCTTCCCGCTGGCAGCGCTGGGCATTCTGCCTAACGCCATCCTTGCCGAAATTGCCGAAAAAGACGCCGCCGAAACCGGCGAAAACCGCGAGGGCATGTTCTTCGCCGTTAAATATCTTTTTGTGAAACTTGGACAAACATTGGGCATCGCCCTGTTTGCGTTCCTCACCATTTACGGGAAAGATCCCGGCCATGATTTTGGCCTCCGCTTAAATGGTATCTGTGGATTTGTATTGTGCCTTTTGGCGTTTTTTGCATTTATGCGTTTCAGGGAGGGAAGTATGAAGAAAGCTGGCAGCAGGCGGTAAGCAGTTGGCAGTAATCTTACGGTTACGTAATTTTTCATCTGCCAGCTCACAAAAAAGCCGGGCTTCTTTGCAGAGAACCCGGCCGGGAGTTGATTGATTATAAAAGGTCTTAAACGAGGTTACCTTTAATGTAGGTAATGCTCTTGGTAATGCTGTCGAAAGGATCGCCGGGGCAGATGTCCTGCTCTACAAAGAAATATTGCAGGCCTGCTTTTTTGGCGTGTTTAAAGATGCTCTTGAAATCGATGATGCCGTTGCCAACTTCGGTAAACATTTGTTTCTCGGTTTTGTCCATGTCTTTCACGTGCCATAGCGGGAAGCGGCCCGGATGCTCGTCGATCAGTTTGATTGGATCTTGTTTGGCCTTGGTAACCCAGTACAGGTCCATTTCCATTTTCACCAGGTTTTTATCGGTAACATCAAGCAGGGTTTCGTACGGATATTTACCGTCTTCCTGTATAAATTCAAAATCGTGGTTATGGTAGCAAAGCTGGATGCCTGCCTTTTTACATATCTCGCCGCCTTTGTTCAGGTCGTCGCCAATCTTTTTGTAGTGGTCGAGCTTACCGCGTTCGGTTGGCGATAGCCATGCGCACACCATATATTTCACACCAACGGCGGCGGCATCGTCAACTGCTTTCTGCCAATCGTTCAAAATGGTGCCTTTGGTGCTCATCATGTCCTCGCCCAGGCGATAGTGGCTGCTTGGCATAATCAGCCCGTTATCCTTTAAAACCTTTGCAAACTTGGCCGAATCCATTCCATAGAACTGCTCGCTGCCGGTGTAGGTAGCGCCTTCTACAGAGGTATAGCCAATTTGCGCAACCTTAGCCAGGGCGGCAACCGGATCGGAGCCCATGGCGTTGCGAATGGTGTATAATTGCAGCCCGATATACTTTTTATCGTACGCAAATAATTGCGGAGCTACTAATAACCCAGCCGAAAGTACAGCCGAAGTCTTCAGGAATGATCTTCTGGTAGTCATTGGTTTAAAAATTGGTGATGGTAAATATAGTGTAATATTGACACTAAACAAATTTTTTTACAGATGTGAGATTTTAGATATGAGACGTGAGATTGAGCGACAGGTTTAATTGAGGTTAGTTGGCAAAAAGTGCACTGGCATATAAAAAAACCTAATCTCTGATTAACTAACCTCTAATTCACTAATTGACAAACCAACAACAATCTTTTATATAAACTTGCAAATCGGATAAAATAAACGATAAAGTCTATAGTTTTACGTTAAAATTGTTACACAGGCAGCGATGCCGGCAGCTATAGACCGATTTACGACCAACCAAAATGGACCAATTTTACAGGCAGCTATTTGATAAGCATAACAGCGTTGAGGCCGTACCCTCAAACAGGGAAATTACCGCCTGGGCTTTGCAGCTCATCCGGCTGCTGTTTCCTGAGCAATCGAAACAGGAATTTACCAACGTGGCGCAGCTGCAAAATGAATTTAAAAAGCTGGAGAATGAGCTTTGCCTCATCATGGATGCCACGCAGGCCTGCGAAGGCTGCAACGACGAAGAATTATCGCGCCAGGTGTTCCAGCAACTGCCCGATCTGTACCGTTTACTGAATACCGATATCCAGGCCATATTTGAGGGCGATCCGGCGGCCCGCACCGAGTTTGAGGTGATCCGCACTTATCCGGGTTTCTTCGCAATTTCGTTCTATCGCCTGGCGCATATATTATATATACACGAAGTGCCGCTGCTGCCGCGCATCCTTACCGAATATGCGCATTCTAAAACCGGGATAGATATTCACCCGGCGGCACAGATAGGCGAATATTTTTATATCGATCATGGCACCGGTATTGTCATCGGCGAAAGCTGTGTGATAGGCCGCCATGTGAAACTATACCAGGGTGTAACCCTCGGCGCACTGAGCGTTGCCAAAAATATGGCATTCACCAAAAGGCACCCCACCGTTGAAGACTACGTGGTGATTTATTCGGGCGCTACCATATTGGGCGGTGAAACCATTATAGGGCACCATAGCACCATTGGCGGCAACGTATGGCTTACCCGCAGTGTGAAACCAAATTCAACCGTTTACCATAAACCCGCAATAACGGTGCTCGACAAACTAAACGACTAACATTATGGCAGGAATAATTGATCTGATAGGCAACACGCCTTTAGCCGAAATAAAAAGACTGAACCCCAACCCCAACGTCCGCATCTTCGCCAAGCTGGAAGGCAATAACCCCGGCGGCAGTGTGAAAGACAGGGCGGCCCTTAACATGATCCGCAGTGCCATTGAACGCGGCGAGATAAAGCCCGGCACCAAACTGGTAGAGGCCACCAGCGGCAATACCGGCATTGCGCTGGCTATGATAGCAAGCTTGTACGGATTGGAGATAGAACTGGTAATGCCCTCCAACTCCACCCGCGAGCGTACGCTCACCATGGAAGCGTTCGGCGCTAAAGTTACCCTGCTGGAAGGCATAGAAAAGTGCCGCGACTATGCCGAAGAAAAAGGCGCAAGCGGCGAATACTTTATCCTTAACCAGTTTGCCAATCCCGATAATTACATGGCGCACTATAAAACTACCGGACCGGAGATCTGGCGGGATACCGAAGGCAAGATCACCCATTTTGTAAGCGCAATGGGCACTACAGGTACTATTATGGGTAATTCCCGTTATTTTAAGGAGAAGAACCCGGACATCCGGATCGTAGGTTGTCAGCCTGCAGATGGCGCATCCATTCCCGGCATACGCCGCTGGCCCGAGGAATATCTGCCAAAAATATTCGACCCTACACGGGTAGACCGTGTACTGGATATTTCGGAACCCGAAGCAGTTACAATGGCTCGCCGTTTGGCCCGCGAAGAAGGCATTTTTGCCGGCATGAGCAGCGGCGGCGCAATGGCTGCCGCTGCGCGCGTTGCTGCCGAACTGGATAAAGGCGTTATTGTTTTTGTTTGCTGCGACAGGGGCGACAGGTATTTGAGCAGTGAATTGTTTGGGTGATACGACCCTTTCGCTTATTTCTTTTGTGGATTGAACAATTGCCCCGGCTTATTGGTTAGCATTATAAAAATGATACTATGCAATGGTTTGGCGGACGCGAAAGCGATAATGTAGAAGAGGGCA